>JBGASS010000320.1:0-3482 GCA_044229555.1 Holophagaceae bacterium | reverse complement strand
CATCCACGGTATCAATATCCTCCCAGGCGGGAACCTCGGCGTGGATGCATCGAGTCTGAACCCCTTCCAGCAGCCCATGCATGGACCTCGCCTTGCTGCGTGCCACCGAGGCTCTCAAGCCGCGGGGCAGAAAACCGCCCAGCGTCTGCAACCGCTCGCCAGCTTCCGCGACCACCCACGCTTGCCCTTCCGGGTCAGCTTCCGAGGCCTGGCGCTGCCATGCCCGCAGGCTCTCCACGTCCCACCGCACTTGATCGCAGGCCACCACCCACCACCGCTCCGCGTCCGGCACCCCCTCCGCCGCGGCCCAGGCCCGCAGCGCCACCGCCGGCCCTTCGCCGGGGTCGGTGAAGAGCGGCAGGCCGGGAAAGTCCGGCAGCGGCGCGCCGAGGATGCAGATGGGCCCCTCGCCGAACACCTTCCGGTGCAGCATCACGAGATGCCCGCCCCAGCTGTGGCCGCTGGGATGAGGCCGGTCGTGCTTGGTGCCGCCGAGGCGCGAACCCTTCCCGCCGCTGAGGAGCAGGAGGCCGACGGGCCCGGTCATGGGGCCTTCAGCCGGCGTCTTCGGTGAGGCCCTTGGCGGCCTTCTTGAACTCCTGCATGCCTTCGCCGAGCGACTTCCCGAGCTGGGGCAGGCGGCTGGGGCCGAAGAAGATCAGCAGCGCGACGCCGATGAGGAGGATTTCGGTCATGCCGAGGTTGCCCATGGTCAGGTTCCGGTCTCGGGGTAGTGCTTGGTTCGCAGGAGGGCGAGGAAGGCCTGCTCCTCCTCGCTTTCGAAGTGGGCCTTGAACTTGTACAGGGCGGCCTGGAGCAGGGGGCGCAGGTTGTTGTCGTGCTGGGCGTTGACCAGCAGCTCCACGAACTGCAGGTGGGCCTCGTCGTGGTGGTCCGCGGGCTCGTAGCCGGCCCAGCGCATCAGCTCGTCCTCGGTGCGGACGTGGGACCGCGTCAGCTCCAGGAAGGCCACGTAGACCGGCGCGATGTCCTGGCCCGTCCCGCTGCCGGGATGGTCCAGGATCTCCTGCAGCCGGTTGGCCAGGCGGAAGAGCGTCTGGTGCTGCTGGTCGTAGGCGCTGAAGCCCGTGTCGTAGGACTCTTTCCAGGTGAGGAAGGCCATGGTCCCCTCTAGACGGTTTCCTTCATTCGGGTCAGGCGGGGCCAGACGGCCAGGTGCCCGAGCCCCAGTGTAAGCAGGATTCCCCCGATTTCCGGCAGGCCCAATCGGGGGGGCGCGCCGCCGGTGAGGGGGGGGAAGACCAGCAGGTAGAGGTCCAGCCAGTGGCCCGCCAGCACCACGGCCCCCGCCCACAACATCATGCTTTCCAGGTCCTTGGCCTTGCGGTTCAGCATCAGGTGGAAGGGCACCACGAAGTTGAGGGCCAGGTTCAGGTAGTAGAGGGGCGCCCAGGGGCCCGAGAGCAGCACCTTGATGGGGCCCACCTCCTCCGGGATGTTGGCGTACCAGATCAGCAGGAACTGGCTGAGCCAGATGTAGGCCCAGAAGGCGCTGAAGGCGAAGAGCATCTTCCCCAGATCGTGGTTGGGGGACTTCTGGATCCCGTGGGGCAGCAGGCCGAAGCGCCGCAGGGCCACCGCGGACATGGAGACGAGGGCGATGCCCTGCAGGAACATCCCCGCGAAGCCGTAGATGGCGAAGATCGTCGAGTACCAGGCGGGCTCCAGGCTCATGATCCAGTCGAAGCTGGCGAGGCTCAGCGTCAGGCCGAAGGACACCATGAAGGGCGCCGTGAAGGCCTTCCGCCGCAGCATGAGGCGGCCCAGGAAGTGCCACAGGGCGAAGTAGAGGACGATGCGGCCCCAGAAGAAGGGCTTGTTCAGCCAGGCGGCCCGCAGGTGCAGCAGGTGGTCCGAAGCCGCCTCCGGCCGCGCCCAGGGGTAGAGGACCCCGGCGCCGAACCAGAGGAGCAGCATCAACCCCAGGGCCCAGGGCAGCACCCTCGGCATGGCGTGGGGGGCCGCCAGGATGGGATCGCTCCAGCGGGCGTTGGTGAGGCGGGTGGCCGCCACCAGGAAGAGGCCGCCGAGGCCCACATGGGTGAGATTGACGCCCGCCACCAGGAGATTTCCCCAGAGGCGGGCGCCCCCCTGTCCGGCGCCCGTGAGCAGGAGTAGGGCGCCCAGGACAAGGGCTCCGAGGGCCGCGCCCCGCAAGGAGCGGCCCAGCCGGATGAGTTCGGGCACATGGCCCAGGCCTTCGAAACGATCGGGCGCGGAGGCGGGCGCGGAGGAGGCGGCGTGGTTCATGACTTCGCTCCCGTCGCGGGGGTTGATGCCGGGGCTTGGGCCGGGGTCGCGGTCGGAACTGGAGCCGCCGCCTTCGCCGCCCGGGCCTTCGCGGCCTCCTGCATCAGGACCTTGAGGTGCATGGCCGCGCGCCAGCGGTCCTCGGCGCTGAGGTGGTCCCCGAAGGGCTTCATGATCTTCTCGGGCCCGCCGAAGGTGGCCACGTGGAAGATGCGGCCTTCGGTGTAGGCCTCGTACTTGGGGATCACCAGGTTCGGCGGATTGGGGAAGCGGGGGATCACCCCGCCGTCGCCCTTGGCGCCCTCGCCGTGGCAGGCGGCGCAGACCCGCGCCCAGACCACCTGGCCCCGGGCCAGGTTGGCCGCCGTCGGCGGGAGGGGGTTCGCCAGTTCCACCGCCGCGCGCTCCGCCTCCTCCTTGCCGGGCCCGTCGCGCAGGGCCGGCGCCTGGTTCCGGGCCACGGTGCCGCTGGGCGGCAGCTGGAGCACCTGGCCATGGCGCAGGACGGGGCTCGGGTCGTAGGCCTGGGCCGCGTAGGGGTAGAGCATGCCGGCGTCGAATTCAAGGGCCCGCTTGCCGAGGTTGCGGTTCAGGCCGAGGCCCAGGGCGAGGATCGCCGCCGCCGGCGCCAGGATGGCCGCCGCGGCCAGGGGCCACGGGACCTCCCGCTCCCAGGCCACGCCGGGCGCCTTGGCCCGGGCGTCGGTGAGCAGCCGCGTCGTCTCCACCGCCCCGCAGTCCGCGAGGAGGCCGGAGAGGGCGTCGAAGGTGTGGCCCTGCCCCATGGCGGCGACGAGCACGAAGCGGTCGTCGTTGGCCCCCAGGTGCAGGTCCCGCGCCCGCAGGCGGGGGCGCAGCCGGGTGAGGGCGAAGAGGGTCGCCACCGTCCCGAGGCCCGCGATGAGCACCGTGGCCTCGAAGAGCACCGGGATGAAGGCCGGGACGGAGTTCAGGGGCTTGCCCCCGATGACCAGGGGATAGTCCACGACGCTGGTCCAGTACTGGAGGGCGAGGGCGCCGAGGAAGCCCGACATCCCCAGGATGCCGGTGACCCAGGGCAGCCGGGAGGGGACCTCGCCGAGGGCGTCGTCCATGCCGTGGATGGGGAAGGGGGTGTAGGTCTCCAGCACGTTCACGCCCTGGGCGCGCAGCGCCGCCACCGCCGACAGCAGTTCCTCGGGATCCGCGAAATCCGAGCGCAGCAGCTCGGG
>JBGASS010000319.1:0-3489 GCA_044229555.1 Holophagaceae bacterium | reverse complement strand
GGCGGCCCCCTTCAAGGCCGAGACCAGCTCCGTCGGCCTGCAGACACGGCTCGACGCGGCGGTCCTGGAACGGGTCCCCCTCAGCCCTCACCGCTACGTGGAGAACAGCTTCCTCGTGCCGGGCATCACCCCCAGCGGGAAGCCCGAACCGGTGGCGCTGGGATCCATGCTGGACGCCAACGCCTTCCAGGTGGATGGCATGAGCACGAACCTCAGCTCCACCGGCCGCTTCGGCATGAACCTCTCCAACGAGATCATCGACAGCCAGGTCATGACCACCGGCGGGCACAAGGCCGAGGTCGGCTTCGCCAGCGGGGCGGTGTTCAACCTGGTGACCAAGAGCGGCGGCAACCAGTTCCAGGGCTCCGTGTTCGGCAGCCTCATCAGCCGCGGCCTGAATTCGAAGCCCGGCGCCGGCAAGACGAATTTCCCCGAGGAGCGCCCCACCAACGCCCGGGAGATCGGCTTCTCCGTGGGAGGGCCCCTCCTGAAGGACAAGCTCTTCTACTTCGTGTCCTGGAACAAGCAACGCCTCGACCTGGATTTCGAGAATGTCACGCCCCTCGGCGCCGCGGCCCCCGAACGGCGCACCCAGGCGGAGGACCGCGAGTACCGCTTCGTCAAGCTGACCTGGATGGCCAGCGCCGACCATCGCCTGGAGCTGAGCTGGTTCGGCGACCCGGTCACTCAAGAGAACTTCGACTCCGCCGGCAACGCCGCCCTGAAGGACTTCCAGCTTCCGGACCGGACCCGCGGCGGCAACAGTTTCCTCCTGAAGCACGTGGGCATGGTGGGGAGCGCCCTCGCCTGGGAGAACACCCTGGGCCTGCACCGCACCGACTTCAGGTGGACCCCCGCCACGCCCAGCGCCGGGCCCTCCCGGAAGGAGCTGGACGCCCCCTTCAGCGAGACCTTCGGCCAGTACCCGGAGGAGCGCCTCGAAAAGATCCAGAACCTGACCTTTAAGAGCGAGGTCTCCTTCTATGCGGCGGGGCACCAGGTCAAGGCTGGGCTCCAGGCCCTCTGGTCGGACTTCACCCGCGCCTACCTCCGTCCCAGCGGCGGCCTGGCCTACACGGACCGGGCGGCCGGCGGCTCCGGCCCCAGCGCCGGCGACATCACGTCCATCCGCGCCGGGCTGGCCGCCCTCAACGGCGGCAACCATTTCAATTACGCCAACGGCGACAGCCTGGCCTCCGCTAGCCCGGTCTCGGGGCAGCTGGTGGGCGGGCGGCTGAGCTACCTCTACCAGCGCACGCTTTCCGATCTCAACGAGTACGGGAGCGCCCTCAAGTCCAAGAACCTCGGACTCTTCGCCCAGGACGACTGGACCTTCGACCCCCGCTGGACCGCCCACCTCGGCCTGCGCGCGGACAGGGTGTCCGTGGACGGCGAGGACGGCCGCGAACTGTACTCCGAGACCCTCGCCAGCCCCCGCCTCGGTCTTTCCTGGGATCCCGACGGGAAAGGCGGCAGCCGGGTCTTCGCCTACTTCGGCCGCATCTTCAGCCCCCCGGCCCCGGGCAACCTGAGGCCCGCGGGCGCCACCACCGACGGGCCCTCGACGGTACGCCAGGTCTGGATCCCCTCCCTGGGCGAGTGGAAGAGCTTCGCCAGCGCCGGGGTGGTGGTCCCCAAGACCCTGGCCCTTGGCGGCAGCCTGAAGGCGCCGAAGACCGATCTCATCCAGCTCGGTGGGGAGAGGCTGCAGGCGATCCCGGGCCTCGGCACCTGGGTGCTGGAGGGCGTGCTGACCTACAAGAAGATGTCGGACCTGCTGGACACCTACAACCCCGCCTGGGGCTACCTCCAGCCCTCGGACCTCGGCCTCGCCGCCTTCCCCGCCGGCGGCACCCGCATCATCGCCAACCTCCCCGGCCTCAGCCGCAGCTACAAGGGCTTCGACCTGGTGGCCCACCGCAGCTTTGAAGGCGGGCACCGCATCCAGATCAGCTACACCCACGGCGACCTGCGGGGCAACACGGAAGTGGGGGGCGTGGCGGCGGCCTCGGCCTCCAACACGGGCTTCGCCCAGGTGCCGAGCCTGCGCCAGGACTACCGCCTCGGCGCCTACGACGGCCCCCTGAACGAGAACGTCACCCACTTCGTAAAGGCCTGGGGCACGGCGCGGCTGCCCTGGGGGCTGGAGCTGTCCGCCTTCCTCCAGGTCCGCTCGGGTCTGCGCTACAGCCGCCTCGTGAAGTCCTCGGGCGACAACGTGCTGGAGGCCGGCGCCAGCCGCGGCTCCGAACAGCTGCCCTGGTCCCGCACCCTCGATCTGAGCCTTGCCCGGACCTGGAAGCTGGAAGCGGTCACCCTGCGGACGGCCCTGGAGGTCTTCAACCTCACCAACGACCAACCCCTCTCCATCATCAACAACATCGCCCCCGCCTACACGGCCGGGAACCACCAGCAGCCCCGCGTGATCCAGTTCAGCTTCCGCGCGAGCTTCTAGGCAGCGGCTCCCTCCCGCCCGAAGCCCGCCGGATGGGCTTCGGGCCTGGGAGGGCGGGCCCATCCAGGCTAGAGTGGAGGGTTCCCGAGGCCCGCATGTCCGACCTGAAGCTCCGCGTGAAGACCATGATCATCGAGCGCCTCAAGCTCGAAGGCATGACCCCCGACCAGATCGACGACGCGGCGCCCCTCTTCGGCGAAGGCCTGGGCCTGGATTCCATCGACGCCCTGGAGCTGGTGCTGGGCATCGAGCAGACCTTCAAGGTGAAGATCGAAGACGAGGCCGCCGGCATGCAGGCCTTCAAGAACGTGGACTCCCTCACCGCCTTCATCGCGGAGCACCAGCCCGCCTGATGACCGACATTCCGGGCCACCTCCCCCACCGTTTCCCCTTCCTCCTGGTGGACCGGGTGGTGGCGCGGGAGATCGGCGTGCGGGTGGTGGCGGAAAAGCTGCTCACGGCGACGGAGCCCTACTTCCTCGGCCACTTCGAGGACCGGCCCATCCTGCCCGGCGTCCTCATGATCGAGATGCTGGCCCAGGCCGGCGGCTTCCTGGAGGCGGAGCCCCTCCACGGCAAGTCCATCTTCCTGGCCCAGATCCTGGACGCCCGCTTCAAGGGCCCGGCCTTCCCCGGCGACCGGCTGCTCCTGGACGTGCGGCCCGAAGCCAGCTTCGGCGGCCTGCTGCGGATCGAGGGGACGGTCACCTGTGAGGGCCGCATTCTTTGCACGGCGAAGCTGATGCTGAAGAAGATGTAGGCATGCAGCGCCGCGTCGTGGTCACCGGTTTCGGTTTCGTCTCCAGCCTCGCCCTGGACCGGGAGGGAACCTGGAGGCGGATGCTCGAAGGCCATGACGGCCTGCGGCGGCAGACGAAGCTCGACCTTCCCCTGGAGCCCGCCCAGACCGCCGCGGAGGTGGACCTCCCCGAAGGGGCGGGCGCCGGGCGGCGCGCCACCTTCTGCGAGCGCATGGCCCGCGTCGCCATGGCGGAGGCCCTGCTCACCACGAAGGGGCTGGACGGCCTGGATCC
>JBGASS010000318.1:0-3618 GCA_044229555.1 Holophagaceae bacterium | reverse complement strand
GATGCACCAGGGGCAGGCCCTCCCGCAGCCGCAGGTCCTCCGCCGCGGCGAAGGCCTCCGCCGGGGTCCCGCCCACCTCCCGCACGTCGGCCCCCAGCCTCCGCATGAAGTCCACTTTCAGCCGCGCCGCGCTCGTCGGCACCACGAGGGTGGCGCGCTTGCCCAGGGCCGAGGCCGCGTGGGCCACGGCGAGGCCGTGGTTGCCCCCGGAGCAGGCGAGGACGTGGGGGGCCTCCAGCTGCAGCAGGGCGTTGAAGGCGCCGCGGATCTTGAAGGCGCCGGTGTGCTGCATCAGCTCCAGCTTGAAGGTCACGGTCCGGGGGCCGGCGGGGGTGGGCACGCCGAGGTCCAGCAGCGGCGTGCGCCGCAGGAAGGGGCGCAGCCGGGCGTGGGCCAGCTGGAGATCGGCCTCGGTGACGGGGGCCGGAAGGGTGGCGACGGGGTTCACGGGCGCCCGCCCGCTGCCAGGGGAGCTGCGAGGGGGGTGAGCCAGCCTCGCTCCGTCTCGATCTCGCCATGGACGATCCGCTGGTACCTCGCCTGCAGTTCCCGGGTCAGGGGACCGGTCTTGAAGACGCGCGCGTCCAGCCGGCCCACGGCGCTGACTTCGGCGGACGTGCCGGTGAGGAAGATCTCGTCGGCCTCCCGCAGCTCGTCCAGGCGCACCGGCCGGGCCTCCGCGCCGGTCAGCTCCAGGAGCGTCGCCCGGGTGATGCCCGGGAGCGCGTCGGGATGCTCCACCGCCGTGAGGACGCCGTCCTTCACGAGGAAGACGTTCTCTCCGGTGCACTCCACCACGAAACCGTCGCCGTCCACGAAAAGGGCCTCCTCGAAGCCCGCCCGCGCGGCTTCCAGCTTGGCGAGGACGCTGTTCACGTAGGCGCCGCAGAGCTTCAAGGGCGGCAGGGCCGAGGCCGGGTTGCGCCGGAACGGACTGGTGCGCAGGGAGACGCCGCGCTGGGCTTCGGCCTCCCCGAGGTGGTTGCGCCAGGGCAGGGCCGCCACCAGGGTGCGGACCTTCAACCCCGCCACGTCCAGGCCCAGGCCGCCGGTCTCGAAGAAGGCGAGGGGCCGCAGGTAGGCCGCCTCCAGGGCGCTGGCGGCGAGCGCTTCGAGGCAGCCCCGGCGGAGGTCGTCCAGGTCGACCACCATGCCCAGGGCCTCCGCCCCCCGGCCCAGGCGGGCCAGATGCTCGTCCAGGCGGAAGATGGCGGGACCTTCGGGGGTAGATCCTTGAAGACGCCAGTGCCGTAGTGGAGACCGTGGGCCATCGGCCCAGAAGATGCAATCACAGACCGCCCGCGAGGCGGCCGTCGAAACCAGAGCTGCATGGGGACTCCCTGGGGGGGCTTCGGAAAGGGGGGTCAGGGGATGGGGAAGGCCGGCGCCGGGAGGCGCCTCAGTAGTCCACGCCTTCCGTCCGGTAGGGCAGGACGGGGAAGCGTTCCCGCAGGGCGTGGACGCGTTCAGGGGAGACGAGGGCGCTGACGACCCCTTCGCCTTCCCCGGCGTCGGCGAGGATTTCGCCTTCGGGGCTGACGATCAGGGAGCCGCCGCAAAAGACCGTGCCGTCGGAGGCGGGGCCGGTGCGGTTGGCGAGCAGGAGGTAGGCCTGGTTCTCCACCGCCCGGGCGCAGGCCAGGAGGCGCAGGGCCGCGCTGCGGGGATGGGGCCATTCCGCCGAGACCAGGAAGAGGTCGGCGCCGTCCGCGGCGTCCCGGCGGTACTGCTCCGGGAAGCGCAGGTCGAAGCAGATGCTGGGGGCGGCCCTGAAGCGCCCCGCGGGCACCTGGGCCCGGCCGCGGCCGGCCCGCAGGTGCTCGTGCTCCGCCAGGGGGCGGAAGAGGTGGGCCTTGTCGTAGAAGGCCGGCGCGCCGCCATCCGGGGGGAAGAGCCACATCCGGTTCACCAGTTCGCCGGCCCCGTTCAGGCTCACGAGGCTGCCGGCCACCGTGGCCTGGCGCGTGTGGGCCAGGGCGGCCATCCAGGCGCAGAGGCGGGGCGTGTCCTCCTGCGCCGAGGCGGCCCAGGTCCCATGGGCGTAGCCCGTGCTCCAGAGTTCCGGCAGGAGGACCAGCTCGGCCTCGGGCGCCGCGGCGAGGAGTTCCTCGGCCCGGCGTCGGTTGGTCTCCGGCTCGCCGTCCCGGATCGCCATCTGGACGACCGCGGCGCGCATCAGGGGGCTCCCGTAGCGTCGGCGAGGGCGGCGGCGGGTTCTTCGGCGGGATTCGGGACGGGGGCCCCCCCGAGGAAGGCCCGCAGCACTGGCGCGCCCTCCCGCACCATGGACGTGTCGCAGCTGAAGGCGAAGCGGATGGCGTCGGCGCAGGTCTCCCCGAAGGCGTCCCCGGGGGCGCTGCCGAGGCCCGCTTCTGCCAGCTTCGCCGACAGGGCGTCGGCATCGGCGACTCCGAGGCGTTCGTAGAGCTTCGGATCCAGCTGCACCCAGAGGCAGAAGCCGCCCCGGGGCGCGAAGGCCCGCAGGCCGTCGATCCCCGCGAGGGCGTCCAGCATGAGGTCCCGGCGCAGGAGGTACTCGTCGCGCATCGCCTGCAGCTGGTCCTGGGGGCCTTCCAGGGCCGCCAGGGCGCCCCACTGGGCGAGGCTGTTCACGCCGTTGATGGTGCAGCGCAGCAGCTTGGGGATGCGGGCCTTCAGGGCCTCGTCGGAGGTGGCGATGACCCCCACCCGCAGGCCGCTCATGGCGTAGCTCTTGGAGAAGGAGTAGATGCTCACCACCCGGTGGAGGTAGTCAGGATCCAGGGAACCGATGGAGACGTGTTCCTGGCCGGGGTAGAGCACGTCCTCGTAGGCCTCGTCGCTGATGATCCAGAGGCCCTTGGCCTTCGCCAGGTCGTGGATGCCCTGGAGGGTGGCCTTCGACAGCACGGCGCCGGTGGGGTTGTGCGGGGTGTTCAGGAAGATGGCCTTGGTGCGGGCCGTGAGGCGCCGCTCCAGCTCCTTCACGTCGTACTCGAAACCCTGCTCGAAGCGCAGGGGCACGCCCACGGGCACGCCGCCGGCGAGGCGGATGTTCTCCACGACTTCGGTCCACATGGGGTCCGGCACCAGCACTTCGTCCCCCTCGTCCAGGAGGGAGGCGAAGGTGACGAAGAGGGCGTGCATGGCGCCGTTGGTGACGAAGACGTCCTCCGCCGAAGGCAGGGCGAGGCCGTTCTTCGTCCGCAGCTTCTTCCAGAGGGCCTCCCGGAGCTGGGGGATGCCGTCGTTGGGGATGTAATGGGTCTTGCCTTCGCGGCCGGCCTTCCCGATGGCGTCCAGGACGTGGGGCGGCACGGAGAAGCTGGGATCGCCGGATTCGAAGCGGTAGACCTTCTGGCCTTTGGCCTGGGCCTTCATCAGCTGCTCGCGAATGACCACGATCTTCCCGAGGGAGATGCGTTCGAGGATGGGGGAGAGGGACATGGGGGGTTCCTTTGCAGATATCGGCCGGCGCCGCCGGTCCGGTTCTGGGATGGGTGGAATCTCAGGCTCGGGGCCTCAGGCGTCCTGGATCAGGTTGGCAAGGTTCGCCGGGGTTTCACGCGCTTTGTGACGGAATCAACACCGCGGCAGGGCGACGGCCGCGGGCAGGCCGGCCGCCTGGGCAGACGTCTG
>JBGASS010000317.1:0-3503 GCA_044229555.1 Holophagaceae bacterium | reverse complement strand
GAGCCTCGACGGCCAGGGCGTCGAGGGCACGCCCTTCGAGGCCCTGGAGCGCTTCGCCGCCGCCTCCGCCGCGCCCCTGTTCGGCGCCCTCGGGTTCGAGCTCGCCAGCCACGATGCGGGCCTGCCCTGCCGCACCCCGGCGGAGGGCGAGCTGGGCATGTCCTGGCGGGCCGCGCCCAGCCTCCTCGCGGTCCAGGGTTCCGGCGCGGAACTCTGGTCCTGGGGCCCCCAGGGCGATCGCGCCGATTGGGCGGCCAGCCTGGGCGCCGCCTGCGCCCTGGGATCCAGCCGGCTGAGCCCCCTCGAACCGCGCTGGGACGAGGCGCGCCACCGCCGCGAGGTCGAGGCCATCCAGGAGCGCATCCACGACGGCGCCTTTTACGTGGCCAACCTCTGCGTCCCCTTCGACGCCCGCCTGGAGGGGGACTCCGCCACCTTCGCCCTCGCGGCCTTCCGCCGGGCCCGCCCGCCCTTCGGCGCCTTCTTCGACTTCGGCGAAACCGCCCTCCTGTGCCTCAGCATGGAGCGGTGCCTGTCCCTGGAGGCCGGGCGCCTGCGCAGCGAACCCATCAAGGGCACGGTGCCCCGCACCGGCGAGGGCGAGGCCGACGCGGCGGCGGCCCGCCGCCTGCTCGCGGACCCCAAGGAGATCGCCGAGCACACCATGATCCTCGACCTGGTGCGCAACGACCTGGGCCGGGTCGCCCGCGCCGGCTCGGTGGCGGTGCGGGAGCGCATGGCGGTGCGGCCCTTCGGCAGCGTGCAGCACCTGGTGAGCGTCGTGGAGGCGGAGGTGGCGCCGGGCCACGGCCTGGCGTCCCTGCTGCGGGCGGCCCTGCCCGGGGGCAGCGTGACCGGCGCGCCCAAGCACGCCGTCTGCGCCCACCTCGCGCAGGCGGAGACGGCGCCCCGGGGCTTCTACTGCGGGGCCCTGGGCTGGATCGGCCCCGGCGGGACCTCCTTCGACCTGGCGATGCCCATCCGCACCGCGGAGCTCCGCGGGGAGGCGCTGACCTACTGGGCCGGGGGCGGCATCACGCGCCTCAGCGACCCGGCGGAGGAGTGGAGGGAGGTCTGGCTGAAGGCCAGGGCCATCCAGCCCTGAGGGATTCCGTCCGGCCCTCAGGCCGCGGAGGCCTCGCGGATGATGGCCTCGAAGCGCTCGAAGAGGTGGGCCCGGGGCCCCTTGGGGGACTTCTTCAGCTTCATGCCCGCCTGCTCCGGCGTCCGGCCGCCTTTGCCCTGGTTGCAGGCCAGGCAGCAGGCCACGAGGTTCTGCCAGGTGGTCTGGCCGCCCTGGCAGACGGGGATCACGTGGTCCACGGTGGTGGCCTTGGCGTTGCAACCCTCGTAGGCGCAGGTGTGGTGGTCCCGCTTCATGACCCGGCGCTCCAGGCGGCCCATGAGGAGCTTGGATTCGGCGCAGGCCTGGGCGTGGGGGAAGATGATGAGCTGGACCCGGCCTTCCAGGGCCGTGTGCCGGTCGAAGGTGGCGGGGTCCAGGACGAAGGCGCGGCCAGCCACCACGGAGCACAGGGCCTTGCGGCGGCTGACCTCCTGCATGGGCACGTAGTTCCGGTCGACGGCGATCACGTCGCCGTGGCCCAGTCGCTCCCTCTTCACTGACATCGCGGAACCCCGTATTGGTGGTGCGGTTCCTTTATTTTTAGGCCCTTTCCGGTCCCTTGCATGGGGTATTTCAGGAAAATTCTTCGTCCTGGAAGCCCAGGGCCGCCTGGGCCTCGCCCTCCCCCAGGGCTTCGACCTTCGAGAGCTTGCGGGCCATCTGCTTGCTCCGGTCGCCGACGACGCCGAGCTTGGAGCTGGCCTCGTCCAGCTTCTTCTGCACGGCCTCCACGGCCTCCCCGAACTTGCCGAATTCCGTCTTCACGGCGCCAAGGGTCTTGGCGATCTCCGAGGTGTTCTTGGAGATCTTCAGGGAGCGGAAGCCCATCTGCAGGCTGTTGAGGAAGGCCGTGAGGGTGGTGGGGCCGACGAGGGTGACCTTGCACTCCCCCTGGAGCTTCTGCAGCAGGCCGGGGCGGCGCAGGGCCTCGGCGTAGAGGCCTTCGAAGGGCAGGAACATGAGGGCGAAGTTGGTGGTGTGGGGCGGCTCCACGTACTTGTCGCGGATGTCCCGGGCCTGGGCGAGGAGGCGCGTCTCCAGGGCCTGGGCGTGGCGGGCGATGTCGTCCACCGAGGCCGATTCGTAGGCCTCCATGAGCCGCTGGTAGTCCTCGATGGGGAACTTGGCGTCGATGGGCAGCCAGACGCAGCCGCCGTCGAGGCCCTCGGGGAGCTTCACCGCGAACTCCACCAGGTCGTTGGACCGCGGCCGCACCTTCACGTTGGCCTCGTACTGGCCGGCCTCGAGGTACTGCTCCAGGAGCATGGCCAGCTGGGCCTCCCCCATGACGCCCCGGGTTTTGACGTTGGTCAGCGCCCGCTTGAGGCCGCCCACGTCGGCGGCGAGGGTCTGCATCTCCCCCAGCCCCTTCTGCACCAGTTCGAGGCGCTGGGAGACGAGGCTGAAGCTCTCCCCCAGGCGCTTCTCCAGGGTCTCGTGGAGCTTCTCGTCCACGGTGCGGCGCATCTCCTCCAGCTTGGCGTCGTTGGCTTTCTGGATGGCCTCCAGGCGCGCCTGCACCTGCTCCTGCACGCCTTTCAGCTGCTCGCCCTGCTCCAGGCGCGCCGAGCGCAGGGCCTCCTGGATGGCGGCGGAAAGCTCGGCGAAGCGCGCCGCCAGGGCCTCGCTCTGCGCCATGCCCAGTTCCGCCTTGGCCTTGGCCAGGTCCTGGCCCAGGTCCAGGGTGGCCTGCATCAGGGGGGCGAGGGCGGTGGCGGTGTCGCCCTGGATGTCCCGGCGCTGGCGGGCGAGCTCGTCCAGCACCGCCCGGTGCAGGGCCGCCATGGCAATGCTGTCCGCGGGGCGGGGGCGCAGGGCCGCCCAGGCCGCGAGGCCGGCGGCGAGGAAGGCGAGGACCGCGAAGAGCAGCGTGAGGGTCATGCTTCCATCATGCCCCGCCCGGGGCGCCGGGGAGGATCCATCGCGCGCGGCGGCCCTCCCCCTCGGTCTCCAGGTCCAGCCCAGCCACCCAGGCCGTCGGCCAGGGCCCCTCGCGGCCCGCCCACTCCACCACCAGGAAGTCCGCGGGCAGCACCTGCTCCTCCAGCCCCAGCGACCACGCGCCCGCCTCGCCGAGGCGGTAGAGGTCCAGGTGGAAGACGCGGCCCTTCGGCGAGGCGTAGCGGTGCAGCACGGCGTAGGTCGGCGAGGCCACGTCCTCGGGATTGCCCCCCAGGCCCGCCAGGAAGCCCCGGGTCCAGGTGGTCTTCCCGGCCCCCAATTCCCCCCGCAGCAGCCACGTGCCGCCCGGCGGTGTGAGGGTCGCCAGCTCGGCGCCGAGGGCCTCGGTGGCCAGGTCATCGGGCAGGAACCGTTCCGTCATGCGGGCCTTCCGGCGTAGAGATCGCGGAGGAGTCTCGGAAGCTCTTCCGCCAGG
>JBGASS010000316.1:0-3532 GCA_044229555.1 Holophagaceae bacterium | reverse complement strand
GGCGGGAGGCACCGTGAGGCGGCCGGCGCCGAAGCCCAGGGCGCCGAGGGCCAGGGCCGACGCCGCGGCGCCCGCGGCGAGGCGCGCCCGCGGGCGGCTCGCCGGCAGGAGGGCCCGGGGTCCCGAGACCGCCGGATCGGACATGGCCTCCAGGTCGAAGGCCAGGTCCTTGGCGCTCTGGAAGCGGTGCTCGGGCTCCTTCTCCAGGCAGTGGCGCACGATGCGCTCGAGGGCCGGGGGGACCTCGCCCTTCGCGGGCCGCAGCTCCGGCGGATCCTCCTTCAGGATCGCGTGCATGGTCTCCACGGTGCTGGAGCCCTGGAAGGGCCGCTCGCCGAGGAGCATCTCGTAGAGCAGGACGCCGAAGGAGAAGATGTCGCTGCGGCCGTCCACCGGGGTGCCGCGGATCTGCTCGGGGCTCATGTAACCCACGGTGCCGAGGATCACACCCTCTTCGGAAAGGCGTCCTTCCAGCCGCAGGTCCTCCGTCGAAGGGCCCTGCGGGCAGGGGAGGGACAGGGGCTTCACCAGGCCGAAATCCAGGATCTTCACCGTGCCTTCCCGGGTGAGGAAGATGTTTTCGGGCTTGAGGTCCCGGTGCACCAGGCCCCGCAGGTGGGCCGCCGCCAGGCCCCGGGCCACCTGGCCGCCCCACTCGGCGGCCCGGCGGGGGGGTAGGGCGCCTTCCTTCAGCCGTTCCCGCAGGGTCTGGCCTTCGAGGAGCTCGCAGACCATGTAGTGGTCCCCGGCGCTGGAGCCCGTGTCGTGGACCGCCATGATGTGGGGATGGTCCAGGCCCGCCGCGGCCCGGGCCTCCTGCTGGAAGCGGCGGAGCCGCTCCGGATCGGCGGCCATCTCCCGGCGGAGCACCTTGAGGGCCACGTCCCGCCGGAGCCGCCCGTCCCGGGCCCGGTACACTTCCCCCATGCCGCCGACCCCCAGGAGGCCGCGGATCCGGTAGGGGCCGAGCTGCGTTCCAGGATCGAACATGGGGCCTCCTCAGGGCGGCGGCACTGGAGCAAGTCTTGGCCCCGGGGGGGCGGAGATAAGGGAAGCGGGACGAAGGGCGGATCCAGGGGGGCGAACCGGAACTTTCCGGATCATTGGGGGCGGCCGGCCCCTGATTCCTGGCAAGCTAGGGCCACACCCATGGCCATCCTGCTTCTCCGAATCCCGGGCAAACCTCCCCGCAAGCTGACCGGCGACACCGTGGTCATGACCGTGGGCCGGGCCGCCGGAAACGACATCGTGATCGAGGATCCCAGCCTGAGCCGGGTCCACGCCCGGTTCAGCGTCCGGGGCGGCGTGCCCTGCGTGGAGGATCTGGGCAGCCTCAACGGCACCCTCATCAACGGCAAGCCCGCCGAAGGCATCCAGGCCCTCAAGTCCGGGGACCGCATCTCCCTGGGCAAGATCGACCTCACCCTGGACGCCGAGCCCACCAACGCGGTCCTCATCGAGGAGGAGACCCACACCCCCAGCGGCGTGACCATGGTGCGGCCCATCGCGGAGCTGCTGAAGTCCATGGCGCCGGAGCCCAAGGATACGGGTCAGGTGCGGTGGATGGGCACCCTCAGCCTGATCCAGGACGTGACCTTGGACCTGGTGCGGGACATCAGCGTGGAGGACATGCTGGAGCACCTGATGACCCGGCTCTTCGAGTTCCTCACGCCGGACCGCGGCGTGATCCTGCTCAAGGAACCGGCCAGCGGGGAGCTGATCCCGGCCGTGGTGAAGTCGAACATGGCGAAGACCACGCAGATCCGCGTCTCCCGGACCCTGGTGGAGGCCGTGACGGAGCGGCGGGAGGCCATGCTCCTGAACGATCCCACCAACGATCCCAAGCTCAGCGCCTCGGCCTCCCTGGTCTTCAGCGGCGTCTCCTCCATCCTCGCCACGCCCCTGGAGCACGAAGGCGAGGTGGTGGGCCTGCTCTACCTGGACGCGCGGCCCTACCGCCAGCCCTTCAACGAGGAGGACCTGCGCCTGGTGGCGTCGCTGGCCCACGTGGCGGCGGGCAAGATCCGCCAGGGCCGGCTCCAGGAGGAGGTCGCCAAGAAGCGGGCCATGGAGCAGGAGCTCTCCATCGCGCGCCAGATCCAGCAGCGGCTCCTGCCGGCGGAGGCGCCGGTCATCGAGGGCATCGAGGTCCACGGCGCCAACACCGCCAGCCGGCAGGTCAGCGGCGACCTCTTCGGGTTCTGGCCCCGCCCCGACGGCAAGTGGCTCTGCGCCATCGCCGACGTCAGCGGCAAGGGCGTGGGTCCGGGGCTGCTGATGTCCGCCCTGCAGACCTACCTGGAGGCCTGGGCGGACGCGCAGCTGCCCACGGACGATCTGGCCAAGAAGCTCTCGGTGAGCCTGGCCCACCGCACCACCCCCAACCGCTTCATCACCGCCTTCATCTTCGTGATCGACCCCGACACCGGGAAGATCCAGTTCACCAACGCCGGCCACAACCCCGGCCTGCTGGTGCGCAAGGACGGCAGTGTGGAGAAGCTCAGCTCCCACGGGATGCCCTTGGCGATGCTGCCGGGCAACGCCTACCAGAAGGAGCAGAAGCTCCTCCACGACGGCGACCTGCTCTTCCTCTACACCGACGGCATCACTGAGGCGGTCAGCCCGGACGGCGAGGATTTCGACCTGCCCCGCCTGGAGGCCTTCGTGTCCGCCAACCGGACCCTGCCCCTGCAGGAGCTGGAGCACCGCCTCATGGACGACCTGGAGGCCTTCACCCGCCACGCCCCCGCCACCGACGACCGCACGGTGGTGATCGTGCGGCGGAAGATCTGAGCCCTCCCCTTCTCCTGGCCCGGAGCCGGGCGGCGGTTCTTCCGTCACAATGGGGGTCCGGAGTCCCCATGCTGAACGTCAAGCAACGCCAGTTCCTCAAGGCCGAAGCCCACCGCCTGAAGCCCGTGGTCCACATCGGCCAGGCCGGCGTCACGCCCGCCCTGGCGGCGGAGCTGGACGTGATGCTGGACAGCCTGGAGCTGGTGAAGATCAAGATCAACCCGAACAGCTTCGAGGACAAGGCGACGGTGATCGCCGCCCTCTGCGGGAAGGTGGAAGGGCTGGAGCACGTCTGGACCGTGGGCCACACCCTGCTCTTCTTCCGGGCGAGCCGGACGAAGACGACGCAGTACCCGCTGCCGGTGAAGGGGGAGAAGGCCTCTGGCGGCTGATCGCCGCGGCGGTGAGGCGGAATGGTCCGCCGCGGGGGTGGACCTACAAAGAGTTCCACGCTCCACCATGGCCCGCGCCCTTTGGGCCATGGCGGAGCGTGGAACCAGGCCCGAAGGGCCAAGGCCGGAATGGCCGGGAATGCGGGCCAGGTGGGTCGAGGTGCCCGGCCATCCATGGGAAGGGGCGGCCGTATGGACCCTCCCCCGTTCCCGGAACGGCCGGCGACTCGCGCTGCGCGCTCTGGCACCTCGCTCCGCTAAGGCCCTGGGCGGCGGGCCTTCGCGGAGCGAGGTGCTCGTATGAAAAGCCCGCTTCGTACCTTCGACCCAGTCCTATGCTTTGGCCT
>JBGASS010000315.1:0-3435 GCA_044229555.1 Holophagaceae bacterium | reverse complement strand
CGGCCCTCCAGCAGCACCACCTACAGCCTCTTCGACGCCACCGCCGGCGGCAGCCTGCTGGGACGCCTCGAGATCCGGGTGGACACCGCCGCCGCCCTCGGGGAGCCCGCCCGGGTCTGCGCCTTCACCTCCAGCTCCGCGGCGGTGGTGGCCGGCGAGCCCGTGGTGCTGCGCTGGACCTGCACGGGGACCGCCAAGGTGCGCCTGGAGCCCGGCGGCCTCGAGCTCGACGGGCAGAGCGAGGTCACCGTCACGCCCCTGGAGAACACCCGCTACACCCTCACCGCCACCAATCTGGCCGGCGGCGGCACCCGCAGCCTGGACGTGACCGTGCTGCGCCATCCCGCCTTCGGGAGTCCCGCCAAGGTCTGCACCTTCAACGCCAGCCGCACCGCCATCCGCCCCGGCGAGCCCGTGGAGCTGCGCTGGGAGTGCCAGGGCGGCGACGCCAAGGTGCGGCTGCAGCCCGGCAACCTGGAGCTGGACGGGAAGAGCGCGGTCACCGTCATCCCCGACGGCACCACGGTCTACACCCTGAGCGTGAGCAACCTCGCCGGGGGCGAGACCCGCAGCGTGGAGGTGCAGGTGATCCCGGGGCTGCCGGAGCCCGCCGCCGCCGCGGCCCTGCCGGCGCCACCGCCGGTTCCCGCGGCGCCCGCGGCCCTGCCCTCCGGACCCGTCCCGGCGGGGGCGGGGGAAGCCTCCGCGCCGGCTCCCCTTCGCGCCGCTGCGCCGGAGACGGACAGCGCTCAGGCGCAGCTGGACATGCGGGTCGAGGCGTGGAAGCGGGGGGATCTGCCCCTCAGCCTGATCATCGGGCAGTCCCAGCGCGCCGCCATGCATCCCGAAAGCTGGACCCTGCGCCTCGTGGTGTCGGGGAGCAGCGACGGGCTGAAGCTCCTGGCGAAGCACGGCGCCCGCGAGGCGCCGGAGCTCATGGTGCTGCCCTACGTGCGCCGGGACGGCTTCCGCTGGTGGCAGGCCTGCCTCGGCGCCTTCCCGAATCGCGCCGAAGCCGTCAAGGCCATCGCGCGGCTCACGCCGGCGTTGCGGAAGGCCCTTTCCGAGCCGCTGCCCCTGAAGCTCCACCGCCTTCCCGGCGATCCTCCGAAGAGCGGGGCGGGGGCAGGGAATCCGTGACGGGGCCGCTCCCTTGCGTATGATGGCGGGAACCCGTTTCCCACCCCCACCGTGATCCCTCTGCCGCGCGTTGCCGGACGACTCTCCCCGACGGGGTCCGCGGGGACGGTCGCATGCGTCCTGGTCCTGGCGGGGCCCGGCCTCGGGGCGCAGGCGCCCCTCGTCCTCCACCCCGCGGCGCCGGAGGGCCGGCTGGCCTTCCGCACCTACGGCCCGGAGCAGGGGCTGCGGCACCGCTCCATCACGGCCCTGGCGCAGGACGCCCGGGGCTTCATCTGGGCGGGCACCGAGGGCGGCGCCTACCGCTACGACGGTTCGGGCTTCACCCTCTTCACCCTGGGGAGCGGCCTGCCCAGCGCCTGGGTCCGGGCCTTCCTGCCGGACGGGGAGGGCCTCTGGATCGGCACCCGGGAGGGGCTTTGCCGCTACCAGGGCGGCCGGATCACGGCGGCGGAAGGACCCGCCCGCCAGGCCCGCATCCGCCAGCTCGCGAAGGGCCCCGAAGGCCGCGCCTGGTTCGTGTCGGACGAAGGCATCTTCCGCCGCACCCGGGGGCTCGCCTTCGAGGCGGCGCCGGGCTGGGAAGGGGGGCGGGCCCTCTCGCTCCATGCCCAGGGCGCCGTGGTCTGGGTGGGGACGGAGGAAGGCGCGGTCTGGCGCTTCGAGCGGGGAGACTGGACCCGTTTCGGCACCGCCGACGGCCTCGCCCATGGACCCGTGAAGGCCCTGCTCCAGGACGGCGCCGGGCGCCTCTGGGTGCGCACCGCCCGGGCCCTGCTGGTGCGGGACGACCCCCGTTCGAAGTTCCGGACCCTGGAGGGCCTGCCGCCGGTCCTCACCACCATCTACGAGGAGGCCCTCGCCCCGGACGGTGCCGGCGGCGTGCTGGTGCCCGCCAACGCGGGCCTGCTGCGCATCGGCAGGGACGGCGGCTGGAGCCTGCTGGATGACAGCCGCGGCCTGCCCCACCACTGGGCCAACGCCGCCCTGGTGGACCGCAGCGGCGTGCTCTGGGTCAGCAACTTCGGCCTCAGCCGCCAGCTGGGCAGCGGCGCGTGGACCAGCGCCACCAAGGCGGACGGCCTGCCCTCCGACAGCGTCTGGGCCATCTGCCGGGACCGCGCCGGGACCCTGTGGGTGGCCTCCAGCGCCGGCCTCGCGCGCTCCCGGGGCAAGGGCTTCGAGGCGGTGCCGGGAACCGCGGGCCTCCTCTTCTACGCCCTCGTGGAAGGGCCCGACGGCAGCCTCTGGGCCGGCGGGGAAAGCCCCTTCCTCATGCGCCTGAAGCCCGGGCAGCGGAGCTGGGAGCGCATCCCCATCCCCGGCCTGGATTCGGGCAGCCAGGTGAATGCCCTGGTCTTCGCCCCCGGCGGAGCCCTGTGGGTGGCGACGAACCGCGGCCTGCACCGGCTGGACGACCCCCGGGAGCCGCGGCTGGAGCGGGTGGCCCTGCCCGGCGCCCGGGAGGACGGCGATGTGCGGGCCCTCGTGCGCGATCCGCGGGGCTCCCTCTGGGCCGCCGGCGATCACGGCCTCGCCCGCTGGCAGGACGGCTCCTGGCTCCGGTGGGGGGTCGACCAGGGTCTGCGGATGGCCAAGCTCGCCACCCTCGCCGCCCTGCCGGACGGGAGCCTGTGGGTGGGCTACCAGGAGCCCGTGGGGCTCAGCCATCTCCGGGTGGAGGGCAGCGCCCTGAAGGTGCTCGGCCAGAAGGACCTGGACTCCGGGCTCATCTCCAACTCCATCGCCTCCCTCATGGCGGACGGGGCCGGCACCCTCTGGGTCGGCACCAACGAGGGGGTGATGCGCATCGACGGCAAGGGCCTGAGCCACTTCGACCGGGAGGACGGCCTCGCCGGCGAGGACTGCAATCCCTTCAGCCGCTTCGCGGACCCCTCCGGGGACATCTGGATCGGCACCACCAGCGGCCTGCTCCACTTCCGGCCCGGCCGCCTGGGGCTGGCCCTCGGGGCCCCCAAGGTGGAGATCGCCGCCGCGGAGGCCGGCGACCGCCGCTGGGAGGACCCCACGGGCCTGCCCGGCGCGAACCTGGGGGCCCTGGCCTTCTCCAACCGCTACGTGACCTTCCGCTTCGCCGTCACCGACTACCGCTTCGAGCGCGCCGCCACGGTCCAGGCGCGCCTCGTGGGCCTGGACGACCAGTGGCGGGACGTGCAGGCCCGGGAGCTGCGCTTTCCCGCCCTCGCGCCGGGCAGCTACCGCTTCGAAGTCCGTGCCCTGGGCCAGGACGCGCGCCCCGGCCCCGCGGCGGCGGTCTCCTTCCGGGTGGAGGCG
>JBGASS010000314.1:0-3560 GCA_044229555.1 Holophagaceae bacterium | reverse complement strand
GCCCCTCCTGGTCTTCACCCTGGGCGTCCTGGTCCGGGGCCACGTCCAGCCCATGCTCCGCCGGAGGGCGCCCGTGGGCCGCGCCTCGGGCCTCGGGACGGTCGGCATCCTGGCGCCCATGGTCCTCTCGGGCTACCTGGTCCAGGTGGCGGTGGCGCCGGCCTGGCGGACCGGGTGGGCCTGGGCCCACGGGATCGCGAGCCTCCTCTTCCTGGCCGGCTACGCGGTGCACCTGGGGCGCACCTGGGAGCAGGCCCGCCTGGACCGGGCGGCGGCGCTGGATTGAGGGGTCCGGCGTGACCGGGATCATATTGAGATTGAAACGTTGTCTCAACAGCGTAGACTTGAGCCTGGAGGTCGAGGAGCCCATGTACGTCTGCGTGTGCAACGCCATCCGGGGAAGCGACATCCGGCGCTGCGTCACCGAACAGGGGGCCCGCTCGCCCATGGACGTCTTCCGGGCCATGGGGGCCTCGCCCCAGTGCCGCATGTGCATCCCGGACATCCGCCGGCTGGTGGCGGACGTCCTGCTGGAGACCCAGGCCCTGGGGCAGGTCTGCGCCCTGGAGCGGGCCGAGCCGGCCCTCCCCGCCGCGGCGGTCCTCGAGCGCATCGCCAGCTGAGCCGCTGGCAGCATCCGGCCCTCCGGGTTTGATCCGTCCGGGCCTTGGGCCTACCTTGAAGGGATCTTTCCAAGGGAGCCGGGCATGAAGGGCGACAAGGCCATCCTGCAGCACCTCAACAAGCTCCTGAAGAACGAGCTGACGGCCATCAACCAGTACTTCCTCCACGCGCGCATGGCGAAGAACTGGGGGCTGAAACGCCTGGGCGACCGCGAGTTCAAGGAGTCCATGGACGAGATGAAGCACGCGGACCGGCTCATCGAGCGGATCCTCTTCCTGGAGGGCCTGCCCAACCTCCAGGAGCTGGGCAAGCTGCGCATCGGCGAGAACGCGCTGGAGGTGCTCCAGTGCGACCTGGCCCTGGAGATGGAGGCGATTCCGGCCCTGAAGGCCGCCATCGTGGAGTGCGAGGCGAAGAAGGACTTCGTCACCCGGGAACTCCTCGAAGGCATCCTCCACAGCGAGGAGGAGGCGGTGGACTGGCTGGAGACCAACCTCGCCCTGTGCGACCAGATGGGCCTGCCCAACTTCCTGCAGAGCCTGGCGGGGGATCCGACCAGCTGAGGCGCCGGGGCCTCTAGACTGGAGGAATGTCCAGGATCCGCGTCCTTTCCGACCAGGTGGCGAATCAGATCGCCGCCGGCGAGGTCGTCGAGCGGCCGGCCTCGGTCCTGAAGGAGCTGGTGGAGAATGCGCTGGACGCGGGCGCGACGCGCATCGACATCGCCTGGGAGGAGGGCGGGCGGCGCCTGCTGGAGGTCTCCGACGACGGTTGCGGCATGGGCCGGGACGACCTCTACCTGGCCCTGGAGCGCCACGCCACCAGCAAGGTGCGCAGCGCCGAGGACCTGGGCCATCTGAGCAGCTTCGGCTTCCGGGGCGAGGCCCTGCCGTCCATCGCGTCGGTGACGCGCTTCGAGCTGCACAGCGCCGAAGCCGAGGGGGAAGGCCACCGCCTGCGCAGCGAGTTCGGGATCATCAAGGAGGTGGTACCGGCGCCCCGCAGCCGGGGCACCACGGTGACCGCAAGGGACCTCTTCGCCCAGCTGCCGGCGCGCCGGCGCTTCCTGAAGAGCGTGGAGACGGAGCACGCCCACCTGTGGGGCGTGGCGACGCGCCTGGCGCTGGCGACGCCGGGGGTGCACTGGCGCATCCGCACGGACCGGGGGCCGGAGCTGAACCTGCCACCGGTGGCCGACGCGGGCGCGCGCCTGGCGCCGCTGCTGGGGGAGAGGATGGCGGCCCTGGTGCCCTTCGTGAACGGGGAGGCGCCGTGGACGCTGCGGGGCTACCTGTCGCCGCCGGGCCTGAGCTTCCGGGACCGCAACCACCTCTACCTCTTCGTGAACGGGCGCAGTGTGCGGGACCGGCTGCTGCTGGCGGCCCTGGCGGAGGGCTGGGAGGGCTTCTTCCCGAAGGGCGCCTATCCCGCCGCCGTGCTCTTCCTGGACCTGCCGGCGGAGGCGGTGGACGTGAACGTGCATCCCACCAAGGCGGAAGTGCGCTTCCGGGAGCCGCACCGGATCTTCCCGTGGGTGGCGCGGGGCACGCGGGAAGCCTGGGAGCAGCTGCGGGGGGGCCTGGCGTCGGTGCTGGAGCTGCCGCCGAAGCCGGCGGAGCTGGATGCGGAGGGGCCCTTGAGGGCGTCCGCCCAGGCGCATCCGCGGCTGTGGAGCGGGCCTTCCGCGGTGGGCGCGTCGGCGGTGCTGACGGCGGCCTTCCAGGACGCGGACCTGGACCGGGGCTACGGGACGCAGCCGGTGCCGGAGATGGCCGCCGAGCCGGCGCCGGACCTGGAGCTGCGCTACCTGGGGGCCTTCGAGCAGACCTACCTGATCGCGGAGGTGCGCGGGGAGCGGGAGCCGGAGCTCTGGATCGTGGACCAGCACGTGGCCCACGAGCGCATCCTCTTCGAGCGGCTCTTCCTGCGCCGGCACGCGGTGGCGGTGCAGCCCCTGCTGCCGCCGCGGGTGCTGGGCCTGGGGCCCGCGGCGGTGTCGCGGCTGGCGCCATTCCTGGAAGAAATGAACGCGGTGGGGATCGAGGTGGAGGCCTTCGGCGCGGATGCGCTGGTGGTGCGGGGGCTGCCGGACTTCCTGGCGGAGCGGGATCCGGAGGCGCTGCTGACGGACCTGCTGCACCGCCTGGAGCGCGGCGGGAAGCCCGACCTGGACGCCTTCCGCCGGGACCTCAACGCCGAGCTCGCCTGCCGCGCCGCCATCAAGAAGCACGAACGCCTCAGTCCCGCCCTCGCGAGCCAGCTCATCGCCGATCTCATGGCCTGCGAGGTGCCGCAGACCTGCCCGCACGGGCGGCCGATCATCAAGAAGCTCTCCCTCGGGGAGCTGGACCGGAGCTTCGGGAGGCGGGTGTGAGTCGTCTCGAAACGGATCCTGTGGCGGTCTTCGAGCGTTTCCGGGACCGCCCCCGCCTCAATCTGGGCTGCGGCCGCTCACCGGCGCCGGACTGGATCAACGTCGATCTGGTGGAGCTGCCGGGGGTGGACCTGGCGCTGGACCTGAATGCCTGCTCACCCGGCAGCATCCCCTTTCCGGAAGGGTGCATCGAGGGGTTCTTCCTGTCCCACGTGCTGGAGCACATCACGAACACGCTCCCCCTCATGCAGGAGCTCCATCGGGTCGCGAAGGACGGGGCCGTCATGACGGTCCGGGTCCCCCACGGCGCGAGCGACGATGCGTGGGAGGACCCCACCCATGCGCGGGCCTTCTTCCCCGGCAGCTTCGGCTACTTCTCCCAGCCCTACTACTGGCGGGCGGACTACGGCTACCGCGGGGACTGGCAGCCTGAGCGGATCCTCCTTCACGTAGACGGCACGCGGGCGGCGGGGCTCGATGACGAAGCGCTGCTTGCGGCCATCCAGACCCAGCGGAACTGGGTCGTGGAGATGATCGCCGACCTCCGGGCCGTGAAGCCGCC
>JBGASS010000313.1:0-3562 GCA_044229555.1 Holophagaceae bacterium | reverse complement strand
GCATGGCCAGCATGGAGGCCAGGCTGGCGAAGGCGGCGCTGCGGAGGGCCGCGAGGGCCAGGCGGAGCAGTCCGTCCCGGCCGAGCTCATCGGTCCCGAGCCAGTGGCCGAAGGAGGCCCCCAGCTCGGCCTGGGCCGGCGCCAGGGGAAGCTCGGGCAGCAGGAGGGCCGGGAGGAGGAGCAGGCGCAGCCTCATGCCGACCGCCGCCGCTGGATTTCCAGGAAGGCCCAGGCCGCGGCGAACACGCCCACCCACGCGGCGAGGCCCGCATGGTCCCGCGACGCCACCCGTTCCATCCAGTCATTGCCCAGGCCACGCACGTTCAAGAGCCGCTCGAGGACGAGGGTCGCGGTGATCCAGGCCGGGAGGCGGGCGGCGATCCAGGCAGGGAAGAGGCGCGCCAGCGCCCCTTCCCGCCACGGCGGCAGGGTTCCCCGGCCGAAGGCCAGGGGGAAGGGCGCTTCGGCGGGCAGGGCCTGGGCCAGCCACCGGATCTCCCCGGGCAGGGCGGCCGCGAGCAGGGCCGTGAGCCAGGTCCCGTAGCCGGGAGGACCCCAGGCGGCGGGCCTGAGGGCGAGAAACCCGGCACCCCAGAGCAGATCCGGCAGGGCTTCCCAGAGAACCAGGGCCCGGCCCTGCGCAGCGGCGGGGCCCAAGGTCCGGGCCACGGCCAGGCTCAGGACGGCCAGGATCCCGAAGGCCAGGATCCCGGGGCCGAGGAAGGCCGTCGGGAAGGGTGGGGGCTGCGCCGCCTTCCACAGGGACCCCGGCAGCAGCCAGGCGCAGGCCAGGGCTGCGGCCCACACGAGGCCGCCCTGGAGCCACCCCCTCATCGGATCCAGCGCCAGCCGGCGGGTCCGGGGGTGGTGAGGTAGAGCCCGAGGGGACTGGGCGTGGCTTCGAGGCGCGCGTCCATCCAGACCACCGACGTGAAGTCGATCAGGGGAAGGGCCGCGGGATCCTCGGACCAGGCCTTCTGAAGGTCGCGCCATTCCGGAGCCTGCGCGGTCTGGAGCCGCGGTAGCAGCCCCGCCACCCTGGGATGGGACCAGCCGGTGAAGTTCATGGGTCCCTTCGGCTCGACGTACTCGAGCACCGACCAGGGATGGGGATCGAAGAGAACCATCGTGCAGGCAAGCTGAAACTTCCCCTCCATGAGGTGCTGGTTGAACAGGGCGGATTCCACGGGGCGGAGTTCCAGGTCCACGCCATCCCTGCCGGCCCGGGCTCGGAGGGCCATCAGGGCCTTCTGGAGGTAGTCGTCCCCGGCGATGAACTGCACTTCCAGGCGTCCGGGCTTCGCGGGAAGGGTTCCGGCGATCTCCAGGGCCGGATGACCGAGGGATTCCGGCCAAAGACCCCGGCTCGGCCTGCCCTTCGTCCCCAGGAAGCCCTCCGGGAAGGCATCCCGCCGCCAGTGCTCCAGCCATTTCAAGGCGCCCTTCTGGCGGCTCCAGACCACGGCCTGGGCGTGCATGGGCTGGCGGATCTCCCGCAGGCCCGCCGGAGGCTGGAGGTTCTTCCGGGACGGGGGCACGCCGATGTGGAGCCAGCCCTTCTGCAGGGCGTCCAGGATGCCGTTCTCATCCGGCACCATGCGGAAATGGAACCCGGGGATCCGGGGATGCAGGAAGTGGGTCCGGACCTTGAGGGACCACTCCCCTCCCTTCCGTTCGCAGCCAAAGGGACCGCTGCCCACGGAAGCCGATCCCTTCTTCGCGATGGGGATGCGTCCCAGCCCCCGGAGGAGGCGGTCCAGAGGTTTGGGACTGGTCACGAGGACCTCACCGCCCGAGGCCGCCACCCGCACATCCTCCAGGATCCCCCGCTTGGTCGGGCTGGCCTTGGGGTCCGTCTGGATGGCCTGGAAGGTCCACACCACGTCCTCGGCTGTCAGGGCCGTGCCATCGGTGAAGGCGGCGTCCGTCCGGAGCCGCAGGCGGGTGGTGTTTCCCCGGGTGGTCCAGGCGAGGGCCAGCCGAGGCACGGGCCGCCCTTCGACGTCCAGGCCCACCAGGGCGTCCCCGGCGAGGGCCTGCAGGATCGCCTGTTCGTGGCCTTCCCCATGGATGAAGTCGAGGGGCCCCGGATCCCTGATGAAGGACTCCTCGACGACCCTTTCCTGGGCCGCCAGGGAGATGGACGCGAATAGGACGAAAAGCAACCTCTTCATGGTGCTCTCCGGAATGGGTGGGATGGCTCGAAGGATGGCCGCACCGCGGGCCCCTGCCAAGGGCGGAAGGGGAGTCGGGTAGGCTGGAGGGGTGTCTGACCCTGCATCCTCCGGCTCCCGGGCCCAGCGGTTCTGGTGGTGGCCCCTGCTGGCGTCCCACCGCCCGACCCTGGCCAAGGGGCTGGCGGCCACCCTGCTCTGCAGCGCCGCCGCCGCCTTCGTCCCCTATTGGGCGGGCCGCGCCGTCCATGCCCTCGAAATGAAGCAGTTCGTGGCCTCCCGGCAGCTTCTGGCCTGGATGCTGGCCTTCACCGCCGCGGCAGGGGTCGGCCGCTACGGCATGCGCAACATCCTCATCGGTCTCAGCCGGGAGATCGAGAAGGAACAGCGGGAGGAACTCTTCGCCTACTACCTGGCGCGTCCCTTCACCTTCTTCGAGCGCAACCGCATCGGCGACCTCATGGCCCGCATCGGCGACGACGTGAGCACCGTCCGCATGGCCACGGGCCCCGGGCTGATGAGCTTCCTGCAGACCGCCAGCATCCTGCCGGTCACCCTGGCCCTGATGTTCCATGCCTCCGTGCCCCTCACCTTCGCGGTCATGGCCCCCTTCGCCCTCCTCGCCGCGGGCTTCTACCTGGTGGGCCGGTGGAGCCACCGGGTGCAGCAGCGCATCCAGCTGGTCACCAGCGCCCTGAACACCTTCAGCCACGAGACCATCCAGGGCGAGAAGGTCGTGCAGGCCTTCGGGCTGGAGGACCTCCGGATCTCCCGGTTCGAGGACCTGAGCCGGAAGCAGGCGGACCTGAACATCAGGCAGACGGCCCTGTTCGGGGCCTACGCGCCCCTGGCCATCCTCATGGGCGGCGCCTCGGCCCTGGTGCTGGTGGCCCTCGGCGGCCGGATGGTGACGCTCCAGCGGCTGTCCCTCGGGGATCTCACCGCGTTCACGGGCTTCCTCGCGGCCCTGGCCTGGCCGGTGATGTCCCTGGGGTGGGCGATCAACCTGTTCCAGCGCGCCAGGGCCGGGCAGGAGCGCATCGCGCAGATCCTCGGCAGCGAGGAGGAGCCCCTTCCCCCGGCCGCTCTCCTCGCCCCCCACCGGCCGGTGGCCCTGGACATGGAGGCCCTGGCCTACCGCTTCGATTCGGGGCGGGGCCTGGGTCCGCTCTCCCTGGCTGTTCCCGCCGGCGGCAGCCTGGCGGTGCTCGGAGGCATCGGCTCCGGCAAGACCCTGCTGCTCCAGTCCCTCGCCGGCCTGAGGTCGGCCCAGTCCGGCAGCCTGGCGGTGGATGGCCGCAGGCTGGAGCTGTCCACCCTGCGGGAACACTGGAGCACCCTGGGCTGGGTGCCCCAGGAGGCCTTTCTCTTTTCCAGCACCCTCCGGG
>JBGASS010000312.1:0-3563 GCA_044229555.1 Holophagaceae bacterium | reverse complement strand
GACCCTCAAGCTCGTCTTCCTGGTGGGCGACGCGCCGCCCCACATGGACTATCCGGACGACGTGAAGTTCCCCGTCTCCTGCGGCCTGGCGGCCCGGCGCGACCTGATCATCAACACCATCCAGTGCGGCGCCATGGCCGAGACCGCGGGCTTCTGGCGGGAGATCGCCGACCGCGCCCACGGCTGCTACACCGCCATCGGCCAGACGGGAAACATGCAGGCCATCGCCACGCCCATGGACGCGGAGCTGGCGAAGCTCAACGCGGAGGTGGGCCGTACCATCGTGGCCTACGGTTCGAAGAAGGAGCGGGACTCCGTCATGGCCAAGCAGGTCCGCGCCGAGGAGGCCGTCGCCGCGGCCCCGTCGGCGGTGGCGGACCGGCTGGCCTTCAACGCCGCCACGGGCCGCGTGGTCCAGGGCGGCGGCGACCTCCTGGACGACCTGAAGCGCGGCGCTACGACCCTCGAGAAGGTTCCCGACCAGGATCTGCCGACCGAGATGCAGGGCATGGGCCCGGAGGAGCGCAAGGCCTACCTGAAGCGCAAGGAAACGGAGCGGAGCCGCATCCAGGCCCGCATCGCCGAGCTGGGCCGCCAGCGCCAGGCCTACCTGGACGCGGAGGCGAAGAAGCGCTCCGCGAGCGGCAAGGGCGACTCCTTCGACGCGAAGGTGGGGGAGGCGCTGCGCGAGCAGGCCAAACGCAAGGGCATCCGCTACGCCGCGCCCGGAAAGTAGGCAGGGGATGCGCCGCCGCTACACTGTCCTGCGTGACGAGCCTGCGGCGGTGGAACGAGGAGTCTGACGATGGGGAGCTGGTGGCGGCCTTCCGCGCCGGGGACATCGATGCCTTCGAGGTCCTGGTGCGGCGCCACCAGAAGGCCATGCTGAACGTCGCCTACCGGATGCTCGGCAACTACGACGAAGCCTGCGAGGTCGCCCAGGACGCCTTCGTGGCCGCCTACAAGGGCCTGGCGAACTTCCGCGGCGAGGCCCGCTTCACCACCTGGCTCACCACCATCACCCTGAACCAGGCCCGCAACCGCATCGAGCACCTGGCCTCCCGGCGCCGCCACGAGGCCTATTCCCTCGACTCCCCCCGCCGGGGCCCGGAGGGCGACGAGGACCCGCCGCCGGAGCCGCCCGCGGACGCGCCTTCCGCCCTGGACCTGCTGGAGGAGCAGGCCGTCCGGAAGCGCGTGGAACGGTGCATCGATTCCCTTCCTCCGGATTTCCGCGAAGTGCTCGTGCTCCGGGATCTGCGGGACCATTCCTACGAGGAGATCGGCGCCATGCTGAACGTGCGCGAAGGGACCGTGAAGTCCCGCCTGTTCCGCGCGCGGGAGGGCGTGAAGGACTGCCTGAAGCTCGACGGAGGCGCACCATGACCGGCTGCCGCGACGTCCGCGAACGGCTCTCCGCCGCCCTGGACCAGTCCCTCGATCCTCAGGATCAGGCCCGCCTGGACGCCCATCTGGCGGCGTGCGAGGCCTGCCGTGCCTTCCAGCGGGAGCTGGCGGAGGCCCATGCCCTCATCCGTGGCGTCGAAGCCGTGGAGCCGCCCCCCTGGATGGCCGCGAAGATCATGGCCCGCATCCGGGCCGAAGCCGCGCCGCGGCCCTCCTTCTGGCGCCGCGCCATCCTGCCGGCCCTCCTGAAGCCCCAGTACCAGGTGGCCACCCTGCTCCTGGTCTGCGCCACCAGCTACTATCTCGTCCGGAACCGTCCGGAGGCCGAGCTCAAGGACGCCGCGCCGGGCCTGCCGGAATCCCAGGCCCTCCCCCTCCGAAAGGCCACCGGCGCCGAGGACAAGGCTCCCGCCGCGGCCCCCGCGGATGCCGGGAACCGCCTTGAAGCTCCGAAACCGCATGAGCAGGAGAAGCGGCGGGCGGCGCCGGGGGACCGGGAAAAGCTGGGCGAGCTCGATGGGCTGGCGGCCGGTCTGGGTGATGCCAAGCAGAAGAAGGATCAAGGCGGCTTCGCGCCCGCGCCCCCGGCCCTGGCCCCGGCCGCGGAGGCCGCGCCCGCAGCCGCGCCACCCCCCGCGCCGGCCGTCCAGCCCACGGAGTCCAAGGCCTACGGCTATGTCGCGCCAAAACCCTCCGCTGCCAGCGTGGCGGCGGGAGGAGCTGCCGCCGCGCCCGGCCGCGACGAGCGCGACGACCTCGCCCGGACCTCCAAGAAGGCCGCTGAGGCCGCTCCGGAAAAGACGCGGGCCAAGGAGGAAGTCCTGCAGGAGGCGACCCCGGCGGCGCCCCTCCTGATCCAGTGGGAACCGGACGACCTCGCCCAGGCGAGGCAGCTTCTCGAGCGGGAGCTCGCCGACCTCGGCGGGACGATCGCGCCGGACCGGGGCCAGCGGCAGGCCCGGGCCCTCAGCGCCCGCCTGGACGGGCGCCGGGTGCCGGAACTCATGGCCCGCCTCTCCCGCGCGGGCACGGTGCGCCCCTCCCAGGCGCAGCAGCAGCAAGGCCTCCGCGCCGGCCCGGTGAACCTCCTCATCCGCTGGTAGGTCCGGGAACTTCCGCGGGCCGCCGCCTGTCCAACGGGACAAGCCCTTTGAAGGAGGCTCCCGTGAAGACCAGGATGGCTTTTTTTCTCGCCGCGGGCCTCTGCGCCTGCGCCATGCCGGCGCCCGGCCAGAGCGCCGGACGGAACGTCACCGTCCAGATCCAGACCGACGACGGCCGCGTCCTGCCCCTCTATCCCGCCGCCGGCCGCGGCAGCGACTCCCGCGTGTACGCGGAGGCCGTGGCGGGGCAACACTACCGCATCCTGGTCAGCAACAACCAGAACCGGCGCGTCGGCCTCGTCATCGCCGTGGACGGGCGGAACATCATCTCCGGGCAGAAATCCTGGCTGCGCAACAACGAGCGCATGTACGTCCTCGGCCCCTACGAGTCCCAGTCCTACGAGGGCTGGCGGGCCTCCGCCAGCCAGGTGAACCGGTTCTATTTCACCGACGCCGCCGACGCCTACGCCTCGGCCTTCGGCGATGAATCCGCCATGGGCCTGATCTCCGTGGCCACCTATGCGGAAGTCCGCCATTGGACGCCGCCCCGCCGCTGGTTCGGCGGGTGGAACCGGGGTTCCGACTCCCGCGGCCGCGAAGGGGAGCGGGACGACGCGCCGGCCGCCAAGGCCATGCCCTACTCGGGCTCCGGGGCCCCCTCCGCCGCGGAGCCCCGCATGGAGAAGCAGGCTCCCCGGGACGCGGAGTCGAATCGCGCGGGCACGGGCTACGGCCCTGAAGCCTACTCGCCTTCCTACACCGTGGCTTTCGAACCCGAAGGCTCGCCCCAGGAGAAGACCTTCATCAAGTACGAGTGGCGGGAGGCGCTGCTGCGCCTGGGCGTCCTCCGCCGCCCTCCGGAGGTCCCGCGCACCCGCCTGTGGGACGACGGCTACGCGCCGCCGCCCCCCCGGCGCTGGTGATCCCCGCTTCGAGCCGGCCAGGCTTCACTTCACCTGCAGGCCTTCCAAATGCTTCGTCAGGCTGGCCACCCGTTGCTGCACCACGGCCTCCTGGCGGTCGTTGAAGGCCCGGAAGACGGGGCCCCAGACG
>JBGASS010000311.1:0-3608 GCA_044229555.1 Holophagaceae bacterium | reverse complement strand
GCCCCTGGCCCTCTATCTCCTCAGCTTCATCCTCTGCTTCGACCATCCGCGCTGGTACGTCCGCAAGGCCTTCCTGGCCCTGCTGGCGCCGGCCCTGGCGGGCATGGGGTGGCTCATCCTGCCGGACAACCACAAGGTCTCCATGCCCGTGCAGGTGGCGGCCTTCGGCGCCGCCCTCTTCATCGCCTGCATGGCGGCCCACGGGGAGCTGGTGCGCCTCAAGCCCGCGCCGCGGCGCCTCACGGGCTTCTACCTGTCCCTTTCCCTGGGCGGCGCCCTGGGAGGCCTCTTCGCCGGCGTCCTCGCGCCCCGCCTCTTCGCCGGCCTGGTGGAACTGCCCATCGGCCTGCTGGTCATGGCGGCCCTCGGCCTGGCGGTGTGGCTGCGGGACCAGGGGCAGGGCACGGCCGCCTGGCTGCGCTGGGCCTTCGCGGGCTGGCTGGCGGCGGGCTTCGCCGGGGCGGCCTGGTTCCACGTGCAGCGCCAGAAGGATTTCGCCGAGGATTCCCTGCTCCAGGTCCGGAACTTCTACGGCACCCTCCGGGTGCGGGAGAATGGCGAAGGCCGGTGGCGCCTGCGCCACCTCCTCCACGGCACCATCAACCACGGCGGACAGTTCGTCGCCGGGGAACGGGCCCACGACCCCACCACCTACTACGGCCCCGACAGCGGCGTGGGCCTCGCTCTCGCGGTCCTGGGCGCCGGAGGCCCGCTGAAGGTCGGGGTGGTGGGCCTCGGCTCAGGAACCCTGCTGAACTACGGGCGCAAGGGCGATACCTACCGGGTCTACGAGATCAACCCCCTGGTGGAACAGATCGCCCGGGCCTGGTTCGTGGCCCTTCCGGAGTGCAAGGCGAAGGCCGAGGTCGTGATGGGGGACGCGCGCCTCAGCATGGAGGCGGAGGCCCCCCAGGGCTACGACCTGCTCGCCGTGGACGCCTTCAGCAGCGACGCCATCCCCGTGCACCTCCTCACCCGCCAGGCCTTCGACGCCTACGCCCGGCACCTGAAGCCCGGCGGCGTCCTCGCCGTGCACATCTCCAACCGCTACCTGGACCTCGCCCCGGTGCTGCGCCTCGAGACCGAGGCCCGGGGGTGGCACGCCAAGGAGGTCGACGACGAGGAGGAGGACGACATCGGCGTGTACCGGTCCGACTGGGTCCTCATCAGCGACCGGGGCGACGTCCTGAAGGCCGAGGCGCTGAAGGACGCCACGGAGCTGGCCGCCAAGGCCAAGGTGCGGCGCTGGACCGATGACTTCAGCAACCTCTACCGGATCCTGCACTAGCTGGAGGCTGCTGGAACAGCTTCGAAGCCAGTGCCTCAGTCCCAGCCCTTGAGCAAGGCCTTCACCCGCCCCCGCACCGCGGCCTCGCTGCCCGCGCCGTAGGCCACGGCGTCCACATCCCCCGCGAGGGCGCGCAGCGGTTCGGCGAGGGCGGGCCGGGAGGCGGCGAGGCGCATCAGCCAGGCCCGGGCGGTCTCCCCCGCCGCCGGGGCGAGGTCGCCGGAGGCCTTGCGGACCAGGGGGCGCAGGGCCCTCACGCGGTGGAAGCGCTCCTCCGCAGCGTCGATCCGGCGGCGGCGCCAGACGATCGCGCGGGCGACGAGCAGCAGGACGAGGAGGGCCGCGGCGGCCACGGCGTGGCTCTTTCCGGGCCGCCAGGTTGGGAGGCTGGCGGCGCTGCGCTTGATCCAGTCCATGCCCTCCACCTGATCCGCGTCGGAGAAGCGCACCACGTAGCGGTCCCACCGGTACTGGGCGGCGTCCGCCCAGCGGCGCAGGGAGGCCCGCCAGCCCGTGGACCCCGGGGCCGGAGGCGCCGCGGGAGTGGGATCCGCCACCTTCCAGCCCCCGGCCTCGGCGTCGTAGTACTCCACCCAGGCGTGGGCCTCGTTCTGGGTCACCAGGAAGTAGCCGCCCTCCTCGCTCCAGGGGCCCAGGCGGTAGCCGTTCACCACCCGCGCCGGCACGCCCCGGCTGCGCAGCATGAAGGCCAGGGCCGAGGCGAAATACTCGCAATGGCCCGCCCGGGTGCGCTCCAGGAAGTCCTGGAGGGGATTGGCGGCCCGGCCGGAGGGGTTCTCGGTGGTGTAGCGGAAGCCCCGGAGCCGCGCCGCCAGGCGCGTCGCGAGGCGTTCCGGGCTGCGCTGGGCGGCGGGAAGGCTGTCCGGGACGACCTCCAGGCTCCACCGCCGGGCGGCGTCCGCCTCCTCCGGCACGTAGGTCAGGGCCGCGAAGCGCCGGGTGCGGGTCCATGCGCCCTCTTCCGGGAGGAAGGGCGCGGGCGCGTCCGTGGCGGACTGGGTGGCCACCCCCAGGCTGAGCCAGCGCTGGGGCGGGTACTGCCAGCGGATGCTGTCGCCGTCCCCGTGGCGCAGGGGGAAGACCGCGGGCCACTGGACCTCCAGTTCCTCCCCGTAGGGCAGGGCGAGGATGCTGTGGGAGTTGGGCGCCACGTAGAGCTCCGCTTCCTTGCGGGAGAGGAACTCCGAGGGCGTAATGAAGGACACCTTCCGGACCCACGTGGTGGACTCGGGCCCCCACCGCGTGCCGGTCAGCTTCTCCAGGGCCAGGCCCCGCAGGAGGGCGTAGCGGTCCGCCAGGCTGGCGCGGTCCCCGGGCCCCGCCCCCTTGGGGGGGAGGATCCGCATCACCACGTCCGGATTGCTGGCGATGGGGCCGGAGCCGCCCAGGTCGATGCTCTCGCTGAGGCCGGCCTGGGAGCCCATGAGGCCGGTGAGGGAGAAGGGCAGGGGGCGCAGGGCCAGGGTGGTGCGCGGCAGGACGAGGAAGAAGCCCCCCGCCAGGGCCAGCACGCCGCCGGTCCACCGGAAGGCCCGGCGCAGGGGCGCCTTCTGCATGGGGCCGCGGCGCAGTTGGGCGCTCTGCTCCCAGGCCAGCTGCAGCAGCACGATGGAGGCTCCCAGCACCCAGGCCACCGCCCAGCCCATGAAGCCCAGCTCGGCGGTGGTGACGGCGGTGGTGATGAAGAGCAGGAAGCCCATGAAGAGCAGCTGCCGGCGCTGGGGCAGCTCCCGGGGCAGGATGAGGCGCAGGCCGCAGAGGACGAAGAGGGTGTGCACCGCCACCACCACCGGGTTCCGCCGCCCCGTGGGGCTGAAGATGTCCAGGAGGAAGACCAGCAGGGCGGCGATCTCCAGCCAGCGGCGCCACCGGCTCAGGTCCCAGCGCAGGCTCTCCACCAGGGCCCCCAGCAGCAGGGGCACCGGGAAGAGCGCCATCTCCCAGGTCTCGTAGACGCCCGTGGACACGGTCGCGCCATAGGCGAGCCAGGGGGGAAGATGGTCGATCCAGCGGGCGAAGCGCACGCCCCATGTTCGTGCCATCACCGCCGGGTGACTACCCCCCGATCGCGCAGGACATCAAGTCCTGCGCTCCCGCTCCCACGGCGGCTGCGCCTTGCGATCGCGGAGGGGGCCCCGTGATGGTCGATCCAGCGGGCGAAGCGCACGGGACCATCGTCCTGCCATCACTCGAGAGAGTCCAGGATGCGGGTTTGTGGCCCGACCGTTGATTCCCTCGTTGCCCTTAATCTTGAAGTTGACGTTGACCTTGGAACAGGCGCCCGCGTTCACCATGGCCC
>JBGASS010000310.1:2822-3610 GCA_044229555.1 Holophagaceae bacterium | reverse complement strand
CCCCTGGGGGAACGCGGGATCCTCGGGAGCCTGAAGGTCGCCCTGGGGGAGCCCGGCTCCCGGGACGGGGGACTGCTCACCCTGGAGGCGACCGCCGGAGAGGGACACAGCCTCGGGGAGGTCGAGCAGGCCCTGATTTCGGAGGTGCTCCGCGTCCAGCAGGAACCCATCCAGGAGGAGGAGGTGGCCGGCGCCCAGCGCCTTCTCCTTCTGGAGACCTTGCTCCAACAGGAGGATGCCGCGGCCTTCGCCCAATCCCTGGGGGAGGCGTGGAGCGAGGCCGGCACCTGGCAGGCCGCCCTCCTGGACCCCGCCCGCCTGAAGGCCTGGGGTTCCGAGGAGCTGCGCCGGCTGGCCCGCACCTACCTCTCCAGCGATCGCGGCGTGACGACCCTCGTGGAGCCGGATCTGCTGACCAGCAGCGAGGATCCGCTGGACGTCCGCCTCGTGGAGGCCATCCGCCAGATGGCCCGGCGGCGGATCGACGATCCTGCGGCCGTGGATGCGCTGGTCCGCCAGACCATCCGGCAGCTGCGGATGCTGCCCCGGGCGGAGCGGGAGAACGCCCTCGAGCTCCTGAAGCCGGCGGAGCGGCCATGACTCCGAGGCTCCTGGCCGTCGCCTCCGCCTTGGTCCTCTTCACCGCCGGGGCCCTCTCGGCCCATGGCCCGCGGACCTTGGTGCTGCCCAACCGCCTGACCGCGATCATTACCGAGGATCTGGGCCGGCCGGTGGCCCGGGCGCGGCTCCGTTTCGCCCTTTCCCCGCGGCGGAGCCCCCTGGCGGCC
>JBGASS010000310.1:0-2795 GCA_044229555.1 Holophagaceae bacterium | reverse complement strand
GCGGCGGAGCCAGGACGCCGGCTCCGTGACCTGGGAGCTCGGGGGCCCTCCCCAGAGCCTGGACACCGGTCTGGCTCTGCTGGCCGATCAGGTGATGAGGCTCCAGCTCGACGGTACCGCCGTGGAGCGGGCCAGGCTGCGCCTCTACCGGGACCTGCAGGGCCGCAGCCCCTCCCAGCGGGCCCTCCTGCGCGCCCGGGCCCGGTTGGGGGCTGCGGAAGGTTCCCCTCCGGACGAAGCCCTCCTGAGCCTCACCGGCGAAGCCGAGATCGAGGCCTTCCTGCGGGACCTGCTCCGTCCCGGAAACGCCCTTCTTTCCATCGAGGGGGCCCTCACCGAATCCCAGGCGAGCACTGCCGCCTTCCTGCATTTCGGGGCCTGGCCGGACCGGCCCGGGACCGGCGCCCCCACCCAAGAACCCGATGCCCCCCGGCTCACCCTCGTGCCCGGCGGCGCTTCCCTGGCCTGGCTGGGCCTCGACCTGGCCGGCACTCCCGCCGCCTTCCGGGAGCTGCTGGCCCTGGCCGCCCCCAGGACCACCTCGTCCGGCGCCGACCTCGAGGTTCATCCCAGCGGATTCGCCCTGCGGCGCTCCGGGGGGAATCCGCTGGAATCCCTGGGCTCCCTCCAGGCCGACCTGGCGGGGTTTGCCATGAAGGGCCTCAGCGCGCCCCAGTTCGAGGCGGCGCAACGCCGCCATGCCGCCGCCGAGGCCACCCTCGGCCTCCATCCCGCCGATGCGGAATGGCGGGGGGCCGCAGGCCGGGCGCTCTCCGCCGAGATCGCCAAGCTGGACCCCGAGACCTTCAACGGCCTCCTGCGAAAGGCCTTCGCAGGCTCCCACCCGCACGCGGTGCTGGTGGGACTGGGCACCAAGGCCGGCACGGACCCTCGCCTGGAAGCCTTCGGCGAGCCGGAGGTCTGGTTCGATGCCAAAGGCGCTTTCGTCCGCCGCGCCAAGGGGAAGCCGGACTGACGCCGCCTAGAGGGCCACGCCGAAGCGCGCCGCGAGATCCAGGTAGCGGGCGCGGATGCCTTCGATGACCGCCGCGGGCAGGTGGGGCGCCGGGGGCTGCTTGTTCCAGTCCGGCAGGCTCTCCAGGTAGTCCCGGAGGAACTGCTTGTCCAGGCTGGGGGGATTGGTCCCGGGCTGCCATCCCTCCGCCAGCCAGTAGCGGGACGAATCCGGGGTGAGGGCCTCGTCGATGAGGATCACGTTGCCTTCGGGGTCGAGGCCGAATTCGAACTTGGTGTCGGCGAGGAGGATCCCCCGTTCCGCCGCCAGCTCCGAGCCCCGCTGGTAGAGGGCCAGGCTGAGGCCCCGCAGGCGGGCGGCCAGATCGGCGCCGAGGAGCTCCGCCATGCGCTCGAAGGGGATGTTCTCGTCATGGCCTTCTTCAGCCTTGGTGGCGGGGGTGAAGATCGGTGCCGGGAGCCGGTCCGCCAGCCTCAGCCCCGCCGGGAGGGGGAGGCCGCAGACCGTGCCGCCGGCCTGGTACTCCTTCCACCCGGAGCCCGCGAGGTAGCCCCGCACCACGCATTCCACGGGGATGGGATCCGTCTTCTTCACCACGATGGCCCGGCCCTTCAGCGTGTCTACGAAGGCCGCCAGCTCGGCGGGGAAATCCTCCACCCGCGCGGCGCGGAGGTGATTGGGCACGATGTCGGCGGTGGCCAGGAACCAGTAGTTGGCCACCTGGGTGAGGATGCGGCCCTTGCCGGGGATGCCTTCGGGCAGGACGCAGTCGAAGGCGCTGATGCGGTCGGTGGCCACGATGAGCAGCTTTCCGCCCAGGTCGTAGACATCGCGCACCTTCCCCCTGCGGAATACGGGGTAGGGCAGATCCGTGGAAAGGAGGGCGGCGTCGGGCATGGGTCCATTCTCCCGGCGGAGCGTAGCGTTGTCAGCCGTCCATGTCCGGACGCCGGCCGGGATCCCGGGGCTTCATCTCAGCCCGTTCCGGACCTTGAACTCCGGCCACTCGGCCTTGAGGCGCAGGAAGGCTTCCACATCCGGGCACAGCAGGAAGGGGTTGGTCTCCCGTTCCCAGGCCAGCGTGGAACTGGGCCGGGCGCCGTAGTCATGGCCTGGCCAGAGCGTCGTCTGGGGCGGCCACGCACGCAGGAGGCGCTGCAGGCTCTCCCATTCCATCCGCCCGTCCGCCTCGCTGGAGGTGCCGCCGACCTTGCCCACGAAGAGCAGGTCGCCGGTGAGCCCGGCGTCCAGGCCCTCCGCCAGGAAGGCGAGGTGGTCCGGGAAGTGCCCCGGCACATGCCAGACCCGGAGGGTGAAGGCGCCGAAGGGCACGGAATCCCCGTCCCGCAGCTCGAGGTCCACGGGTCCGGGATGACCGGGCCCGCCGGCCACCCGGGCCCCGGTGAGGGCCTTGGCGCCGGCGTTGCCGTTGCTGTGGTCCGGGTGGCCGTGGGTGTTCAGGACGTGGGTGATGCGCAGGCCTTGGGCGGTGGCCCGGGCCACCAGGCCCGCGGGATCGAAGGAGGGATCCACGAGGAGGCCCGCCCCGGCCTTCCGGTCGCCGAGCAGGTAGCCGAAGTTCCGGTCGCCCCCCACCCGCACCTGTTCGAAGACGAAGCGCATGATCCGGCCTCCGGGTCGGTCCCAGGGGAAGCGTAGCGGGAGGCTCGAGCCCTGTCCGCCGCGCGGGGTGCGGCACGTCACATCCCGGTCCCGGGAAGCCGGGGACGGGACCAGGCTGGTAGGGTCGGCCCGGCATCCGTCCGGGGCCGGGAATGGAGGCCACCGATGCGCGCCTGCACTTTCGGAGCGGAAACGA
>JBGASS010000309.1:0-3615 GCA_044229555.1 Holophagaceae bacterium | reverse complement strand
ACTGCCTGAAGGCGCATTCCTCCAAGGCGCGGATCGGCCGACATGCGCCAAATCAGCCGCGGTCAACAAGGCAGCCCGGAGCCTGAGGCCCGGAGCCCGGCTCAGTCCAGGGCAACGACCTTGGAGACGACGCGGGTCTCCATGCCGCGCTGATATTGCCCGCGGATGATGACGGCTGGGCTTTCCGCGCCATTCACGGGATCGCTGAAGCGCTGCACGGGTTCGAGGGCCACCTCGCCGGGCCGCATGGGTCCCGGGGCCAGCCGATAGGGCGTCTGCTCCCCACCGTAGGGATTCCTCGCCGCGGGATACTGGAAGTTCGGCTGTTTCAACACCTCGCGAGCCACCGCCTCGGCGAAAAGCTCTTCGCGGGGCTTCCGGGCCCGCTGCCCGTCGGCGGTTCGCGCCAGCTCGCCGGCGACGTTGTTGATCAGGTATTCCACGGCCCGGATCTTCGCCTTCTCCCGCTGGCCCAGCAGGGCGGGGATGGCGATGGCCGATACGATCCCGGTCATGGGCAGCACGGTGACCAGCATGACGAGGGCCACGATGCCCGTGACCAGGCCGGTCGCCGTCGGCGGGGCGTAGGAGGCCGGATCCGCGGCGTGTTCCTTCTTGGCCCGGCCGTGCCGCACCAGGGCGAGGATGCCGAAGAGGATGGCGAAGGGGGCGCCCAGGAGGCAGAGGAGGTGGCTGCAGATGCCCAGGATGCCGAAGGTAGTCGAGGACTTGGCGCTGGGGGGTTGGGGCAGTTCGCCCACGGGGGCGATGGGGGAGGCGTAGGGCGAGTCCATGGGGTTCAATCCTTCCGGAAGTCCTTCCAGAGCATGGAGGGCTGGATGCCTTCGTTGCGCTGGTACTTCCCTTCATCGTAGCTGTCGTGGTCGCCGGTGACCTGGTGGTAGAAGATCTGGCAGATCTCCACGCCGGCGTAGATGCGCACCGGCTGGATGCAGCTGATCTCCAGGGTCCAGTAGCCGCAGAAGCCGATGTCGCCGAAACCCGCGGTGACGTGGACGAAGAGCCCCAGGCGGCCCACGCTGCTGCGCCCTTCCAGCATGGGCACCAGGCCCCGGGTCTCCGTGTACTCCATCGTGCGGCCCAGGTAGAGGCGCCCGGGGTGCATGAGGAACCCCTCCGGCGGGAGGGTGAAGGTCTCGATGGCGTTGGGCTTCGCCATGTCCAGCACCTCGCCGGTGTAGACCGCCAGCTCGTCCGCCAGGCGCAGGTTGTAGCTGTTGGGATTGAGGCGGTCGTCGGACCAGGGCTCGATGCGGATCTGGCCCGAGGCCTTGGCGGCGAGGATCTGCCTACCGGTGAGGATCATGGACGGCCGTCTGCCGAGCGGAATGCTCCTGCACCAGCCGCAGGGCGCCGAAGGCCACCATGGCCGCCGCCCCGAGCCCCATGGACCAGGCGATGACCCGATGGGACGGGACCAGGCCGATCCTGGAAAGCAGCGGAGCCGCGAGGCCGGAGAGGGCCAGCAGGAAGAGGGGGAAGGCGAAGGGGTTGAGGAGCCAGGCGTCGGCGAAGCGGCCGTGGGCGATGGCCACGAAGGCCCGCGTCAGGCCGCACCCGGGACAGGACAGCCCCGTGTAGGCCCTGAAGGCGCACAGAGGCAGATCCTCGACTCCTCCCGGAGGGAGGAGAAAACTCGCCGCGAGAATGCAGGAACAGATGAGCGCGAGAACCGCGGGGCTTGAATCGGTCCCCGCGGGAAGGGTGCGGAGCGGCAGGCTCGCTTCGGCCTCAGCCCGGGAAGGCAGCTTTGACCTCGGGCTTCATGAGGACGATGAGGGCCCAGATGCCGATGGGCAGGCCCAGCACGCAGCAGCAGGGGTGGCCGCCGATGCAGGGGATCATGGCCAGGACGGCCGCCGCCATGGCGAAGCCGCGGCTCTGGAGGTTCTTCATCTTCATGGCGCCCATGAAGATGACCACGTCCACGATCACCCAGACAATCGCCATGATGATTCCGATGGCCCCGGACATCATCTGCATCATGCGCTGGTCGCCGCCGTAGCGGCTCATGTTGGCCGCGGTGAGACCGGTGCCCAGAATATTGCCCAGGACCGCCAGCAGCGCGACGCCCACGCTCAGCCCCGCCAGGACCATCAAGCCGATGGCGGGACCCGTGACCGCGCTTTGGGCCTTCTGGAAATCAACTCCGCCCTGTTCCTGATAGTCCATGGGATCTCCCCTCGGAGAACGTGCGTTTGAGTCAGACCTAGCGGTCGACCTTGATGACTTCCGTCTTGGCGATCAGGTCGCTGCAGCTAATGCGCTCGTCGCCCTTGATGAGGAGGACGATGAGGTTCAGGGCGAAGAAGTTGCCGAACTGGCGGAGGATAGCGGGCATCAGCTCGATGCGGCCGGCTGGGTTGCCCAGGGGCACCACGCGCAGCTTCTGCATCTTCTTGCCGATGCTGGCGCCGTACTTGCTGTTGCAGTGAGGGATGAACCAGAACCAGTAGGCCAGCTGGAGCGGGAAGTTGATGAAGATCCAGATGCAGCCTAGGAAGGGGATGAACTGGGGGATGGTGAGGACGAAGGAGGGCACCCAGTCGATGATGGTCGCCACGAGCCGGTCGCCGAGTTCGCCGCGTTCACCGGTTGGGACGGCATCATCCGGAATGGGAGGCAGGTAGGCGTCGAGCATGCTCGCTCCTCAGGCTTTGGTGGGTTCCGTTCGGCTCGGCACTACGCGGCGGAGCAGGTGGCCGTCTTGTCGATCATGCTGATGATCTTGAAGAGCAGCGGCATGGAGTACTCGTTCTCCGGGATGGCCTCGCCTCCCTTGAGGCGCTCCGCGGTCTTGTATGCGTCGATGATGCTCAGGATGCTGATGACCACGCCGGGCAGGAGGCAGAGGATGGAGCCCACGATGGCGGCGATGAGGGTGAACAGCCACTTGCGCTGCTGGCCATTGATGAAGAAGTGGCCGGTACCGAACACCAGCCAGGTCAACAGGGCGGCGAGGACGGGGTTCGCATCGGGCTTGCTGATGGTGGCCATGGGGCCTCCGTGGAAGGGGCGCGGTGCCCGGGTTGAAAAGGTCTAGCGGTCCACCTTGATCACGATGGTCTTGGTGATCATGTCGTGCACGGCCTTGCGCTCGGCGCCAAAGATGAGCAGGTAGCCGATGGTGAAGTTCGCGATGTGGCAGATCTGGCGGATAAGGGCTTGGCCGAATGTGAGGCGGCCGTAGGGGTTGTCCTCGGGGACCACGCGCAGCTTCATCATCTTCTTGCCGATGGTGGCGCCGTGCTTGGAGATGCAGCGGGCGATGAAGACGAAGTAGCCGATCAAGGCGGCGAGGTAGAGCACAACTCCGAGGAGGGTTCCAAGGCAGCCCAGAACCGGGAGCATCCTGGCCAGGAAGCCCACCAGGAGCCAAAGGACGACGATGACGATCACGACAGGAATGAAGATCGCCCCGTCGATCACCGCCGCGATCAGCCGGGTCACGAAGTCTCCCCGCTCGCCGGTCGGCTGGGCGTCGTCGGGGATGGGGGGCAGGAACTTGCCGAGCATCCCCACGGAGCGGCTGGCGGAGGGCGTCGCCATGGGGGTGGGGCTGGCGGAGGCGTGGGAGGCCGGCGCGAGGGGGGC
>JBGASS010000308.1:0-3618 GCA_044229555.1 Holophagaceae bacterium | reverse complement strand
CGGGCGACGTGCGGGGTTTCTGGGACGGCCACGGCGACGTGATCGCCGCGGGCATCGGGACCGGGGGCAAGTTCGAGCGCTACTTCCGCCTCTTCAAGGACCGTATCATCCCGCTCATCCATACGAAGAAGACCGTGGACGCCCTGCTCAAGGGGGGCGACCTGGAAACGAGAAAAGCCTTCTACGACGCCCGCTGGGACACCTGGCGCTGGCGCCTCCTCTTCAAACTCTTCTTCTCCCGCTTCGTCATGGGCCGCATGGGCCGCGATCCGGAGTTCTTCGCCTACGTCGAGGGCTCAGTGGCGGACCGCATCCTGTCGCGCACGAAGCACGCGCTGACAGAACTCGACACCGCAGCCAATCCTTACCTCCACTGGATCCTCAAGGGCACCCACGGCGACTCGCTGCCCATGGCCCTGCGGGAGGAGAACTTCGACGCGATCCGGAACAACCTGGGCGCGCTGGAGTGGCGCGTCACGCCCCTGGAGGACGCCCTGGACGAACTGGGCAAGGGCGCCGTGGACGCCTACAACCTCAGCGACATCTTTGAGTACATGGGCATGGAGCCGTACACGGCGCTGCTCACGCGGCTCGCGGATTCCGGCAAGCCCGGTGCCCGGCTGGCGTACTGGAACATGCTAGCGCCGCGGCGGCGGCCGGAGAGCCTGGCGGATCGGTTGCGTCCTCTCGAACCCTTGGCCTCAGACCTGTTCAAGCAGGACAAGGCGTGGTTCTACTCGGCCTTCGTGCTCGAGGAGGTGATGGGGTGAATCCCTTCCTCGGCATTGCCTTCGTCCTCGGCACTATTGCGCCCCTCGGTCAGGAGACGCCGACTAGTTATGTGCCACACCAGTTGGAGTCGTACTCCTTCGAGGTGGAGGACAGTCCGAGGTTCGTTCGAATCAATCGTCTGGAAATGAAACTGTTCTCGTATCTGCCATTCCCGGACAAGGCCAGTGGTGCTAGCTATGCTGAAGGCTTCCGTGTTGAATTCATCACGATCACGAACCGGAAACTGAGCCTCCCAGGTCGTGCGCAGAAATCATGGTTGATGGCGCATGATGGTCAGGGTGGACAGGTGGTCAGTTCCTTCGTCGAGGCCGTGCTGCCGAAGGGGCATGAGGTAATTAAGGGGTTTCAGTTATTTGGGCAGGATGGAAACCTATTGTGTGAGCAATATTTCAATCCGCATGAGCCAACCCCAGACATTGAGATCGAAGTCAACGATCCAGGCGATGTTCTGCTCTACTACACCGGAAGAATCGATTATTGGGATGTCAAGGTGAGTGCTGACCAAGGCAGGACTTGGTCCAAGCCGATGCGCCCTGCCAACTATCGTTGGAATCGAATTCTGGATGACGCCAAGAATCGAATGAAGTTGGGAGTGATGCTCGAGTTCACCTTGGTCCGGAACTTCAAGGTGGAGAAACGCAGGATGCGCTTCGATTCTCCCCAGAAGGGAACCTTGAATTCACTTACCTACATCCGTGATTGACCCGTCATCGGAACCTTCGAGTCCGCTCGCTTGAACTCCATGCGTCCCATGTGAAGACAACCCCAGCAGGACCCAAATGATGAATCCCTTCCTCGGCATCGCCTTCGTCCTCGCCGCCCTGGGCCTCCTCATCGGCACGGTGAAGCTCGCCGGCCGCTCGGGGAAGCTCTCGCCGGAGTGGTCCCGCAAGCTGGTCCACATGGGCATGGGCTTCGTGACGCTGGCCTTCCCGTGGGTCTTCAACGCGGCTTGGCCGGTCTTCCTGCTCTGCGGCCTGGCGGTCGGGTCCCTCGCCGCTGTCCGCTGGTGGTCGCCCGCGAAGGCCGTTGGTGGCGGCGTGCTGGACGGGGTGAAGCGGCGCTCCTTCGGCGAGTTCTACTTCCCCATTTCGGTCTCCATCATCTTCGCGCTGACCCTGGGCCAGCCGGTGCGCTACATGATCCCGGTGCTGGTGCTCACCCTGGCGGACGCGGTGGCGGCGCTGGTGGGGACGCGCTACGGGCAGTCGCCGTACACGACGAAGGAGGGCCGCAAGAGCTGGGAGGGATCCCTGGCCTTCTTCCTCGTCGGGTTCTTCTCCGTCCACGTGCCCCTGCTCATCCTCACGGGGATCGGCCGCGCGGAATCCCTGCTCGTCGCCATGACCCTGGCCCTGGTGGTGATGCTGTTCGAAGCCATCGCGTGGGAGGGCCTCGACAACCTCTTCATCCCCCTCGGCACGCACTTCCTGCTGGGGCTCTACCTCGTCATGGACGTGAAGGCGCTCATCGCGCGCTTCCTGGTCACCTTCGGGATGGTGGTCTTCACCATGCTGTGGCGGAAGCGGACGACCCTGGACGATGCCGGCCTGCTGGGGGCCGCTCTCGCCGGCTACGCCTTCTACGCCCTGGGGGGCTGGGCCTGGCTGCTGCCGCCCCTGGCCTTCTTCCTCCTCTTCCCGGTGCTCAATCCCGGCAGCCACGGCGTCCATCACCATGACATCAACGCCGTGCTGGGCACCGCGGGGCCCGGCGTCCTCTGGCTCATCCTCCACCGCCTCGACGTGAAGGGCGCCCACTTCGTGCCCTTCGCCGCCTGTTATGCGGCCCACCTGGTCATCGTCGCCTTCACCCACCGGGCCTGGAAGCATCCAGAGCGCGGCCTGCCGGGCCTCTTCGGCCTGAGCCTGGTCCTGGGCTGGCTGGGGCTCGGCGCGGTGGTGCTGGTGAAGGACCTCGTGCTGCAAGCCCCGCTGATGACCATCCTGGTGGGGCAGGGCGCCCTGCTCCTGGGAGCTGCGTTGGGAGCGGCGGCTTTCGCCTTGGTTCAGCCCGGCCTGCGGGACTGCCCCGCGGATGGCGCCCGCTGGGTCCGGCAAGGCCTCTGCGGCGTGCTGGGCTCCGCGGCGGCCTACCTGGGGGCGGTGCGATGGCTGTGAGCGGCGACCGCATCCCCTGGGGCCGCAACGCGGCCTTCCTGCTGCCCCTCACGGCCTTCCTCTACACCGGCTACCAGCTCAGCAACCGCATCCATGTCTTCGAACCGCGCGAGCTGCCCATGACGGCGCTGGACCGCGCCATCCCCTTCCTGCTCTGGACCGTGTGGCCCTACTTCCTCCTGGTGCTCCTGCTCTTCCTGCCCCTGGGCATCCGGGACCGCGCCCTCTACCGCCGGGCCATGTGGGCCTTCACCTTCGCCGTGGCCCTCAACATCCTCGTGTGGATGGTGGTGCCGACCATCTATCCGCGGCCGCCTAAGCCCCTGGATCCCGGCCTGACGGGCTACGCCTACCGCTGGCTCTGCAGCATCGACACGCCCGCCAACTGCCTGCCCTCGGGGCACATCACGTCGCCCACGGTGGGGTGCTGGGCCCTGTCACGGGAGCATCCGAAGCACCGCATCTGGATCTGGCCGGCGCTGCTGGTGCTGAGCGTCAGCATCCTCACGACGAAGCAGCATTATTTGTGGGATCTGCCGGCGGGGATGCTGTCGGCGTTGTGCGGGATCTGGATCAGTGGGTGGAGCGGGGTGCGGGAGAGGGTGGCGGAATTGGAGGGGTAGGGGTCCGTCCTCCCTTCCTTTCCCGTCGTCTGGGTTAGGCATCCCACCCCTCCAAACTGCACGACGCCTGCGGCGTCGGGGGG
>JBGASS010000307.1:0-3619 GCA_044229555.1 Holophagaceae bacterium | reverse complement strand
GTCCACGGGAAGGACCCCCCTTTATATCGCTTTCAGGACCTCGAGGGATGAAAACGATCCCGAACGACGCCGGAGGGCTTCACCGCTTCCGGTCGTGGGCCAGGATGATCAGCTCCCGCAGGGTCTTGGCCATCACCATGGCGCTGACCCCGGTGGGGTCGTAGTGGGGGGCCAGTTCCAGGCAGTCGATGCCGACGAGGCGCTTGCCCCGGAAGAGCTTGAGCCCGGCCATGAGGGTGGCGTAGTCGATGCCGCCGGGCTCGGGGGTGCCGGTGCCGGGGTAGAGGCTGGGATCCAGCACGTCCATGTCCAGGGTGATGTAGATGGGGCGGTCGCCCAGGCTCTCCAGGTGGGCGGCGATGGCCTCCTTGGTGAAGGGCCGCAGCGTGTCGTGCTTCTGGGCGATCTCCCACTCCTCCTTGGAGCCGGAGCGGATGCCGAACTGCTTGATGCGCTCATAGCCGTGCTCATCGCCCAGGCGGCCCAGGAAGGTGGCGTGGGTCCAGGCGTCGCCCCAGAGGTCGGGGCGGATGTCCGCGTGGGCGTCGAAGTGGACGATGGCCAGGTCGGGGTGCTCCGCGATCGCCGCCTTGATGAGGGGGTAGGCCAGCAGGTGCTCCCCGCCGAAGGCGATGGGGAACTGCCCCTTGCCTCGGATCTCCTTCACGGCGGAGGCGATGTCATCCAGGGTGCGCTGCTTCTGGCCCGGGGCCAGGAAGAGGTCGCCCATGTCCGTGAACTTGATGTCCATCAGCGTGCGCTGCTGGTAGAAGCTGAACTCCTCCATGCCGTAGGAGGCCTCCCGCACCGCGAAGCCCGCGAAGCGGCTGCCCGCCTTGAAGGAGGAAGTGCCATCCCAGCACACCCCGAACAAGGCGATCTCGGCCTCCTCGGGCTCACAGGAGCCCAGGAAGAAGGGGGGGACCCACTCGTGCGTGGCGTTGGACATGGCGGACCTCGGACCGTCCAGTTTAATGGCCGGCCATGACATCCCCAAGGCCCGGGAATGGGACAATGCCCCCATGGAAGTCCTCAGCGGCAAGCCCCAGATGGAATACCCGGCCCGGGTGCCCCTCAAGGTGATCGGCCACGCGCACCTGCTCAAGGCGGAGATCGTCGCGGAGGTGATCGTGGCCCACCTGGGGCCCCAGGCGGAAGGCGACCTGCAGGCCGGCATGAACTGCAAGGGGGCCTATCTGAGCCTCACCTTCTGGGTGGTGCTGCCCGACGAACACGCGGAGCGCCCCCTGCGCGAGGCCATCCACAAGCTGCCCGGCGTGGTGATGCAGCTCTGACGGAGCCGGACCCTGTGATGGGGATCAACACCCCCACCCAGGCCCGGGAACCTTCCAAAGGGGGCGGACAGTGGGGGCAAGCGCCTCATTTATATTTCGGATTTTAGGATCCGTTACCTCCTTTTGGTGCTTCAACCACAGAGGCGGGGTGGGAAATTCCCGCGGGCACTTTTATCCCACTGAGACGAATTCTCTTTGTATTTAAAGGGTCTTTCCTGACAGACCCTGCGGTGGGCATGTTCCAGTCGTGACCTAGCTCACGGACGTGGCGATCCAGTATTCACCCAAGACTTGGCACCCCCCTGACCTCCTGCCCAAAGCCACGGGCACCTCACGGGGAAATGACCAGAGGAGGCGACCCATGAAGTTCCGTACCAATGCGGTCTTGCTAGCCACCCTCGCTTCTGCCTCCGCATGGGGTCAGGACGTGAATGTGTACGGCACCACGCTGGCCCAGCTGTGGAAGCAGGAGCAGGCAGGCTTCGACAAGAAGTCCTTCGCCCCCGCCACCCAGTTCCTGGGCGTGGATGCCGTCGGGCTCGGCAGCGACACCCTGTCCCTACACCTCTTCGGGTGGGGACGCACCGACCTGGCCGACCAGTCCAGGTTCGAAGGCAAATCCGGAGGTGATCTCACCTTCGGCTACGTGAAGTACCGCGCCCCGCAGGCCAACGCCGAAGTCCAGGCGGGCCGGTTCACCGTGAACCAGGGCGTGGCCATCGAGCAGGTGGATGGCGTCGGCGGCCGCGCCGACCTCATCGGCGGCTTCACCGTCTCCGGCTTCGCCGGCCGGCCCGTCCGCTACAAGACCGTGGACGTGGCGAGCCAGCAGGAATACGACCTGCAGCGCGACGTCCTCTTCGGCGGCCGCATCGGCAAGCGCTTCTCCCGCTACGGCGAGATCGGCGTCTCCTTCGTGCAGGACGGCACCACGCCGGCCCAGTCCCTGAAGGGCGCCAACACCGCCGACTACACCCGTCGCCAGGTGGCCGCGGACATCCGCTTCACCCCCAACAGCACCATCGACTTCTCCGGCCGCACGGTGGGGGATGCCCAGCACCACATCGCGCACCCCGTCGGCGGCGAGTATTTCAACAAGTCCCGCGTGGCCGAGCACGACTACAACCTGGGCCTGAAGTTCACGCCGATGTTCGCCGTGAACGCCACCTACGCCCAGCGGAACTTCCGGGCCTACTACTCCGGCACCAACCTGCCCTCCCTCTTCAATCCCTGGGAGCCGGGCCGCTTCAAGTCCCAGGGCCTCGCGGCCACCAACGGCTCCGCCGGCAAGCTGGAAGCGATCATCGACTACAAGAAGACCGATCGTGAAAGCTACGGTCAGGCCACCCGCATCGGCGGCGAGCTCCGTTGGCGCATGAAGGAAGGCGTGCAGTCGGGCTTCGGCTACCACAACGTGAGCGCCGACGATGTGCACCTCAACGGCGTCTACCTCACGGGCTACGGCCTCTCCTACAAGGAGCTCCGGGCCTACGTGATGGCCGAGAAGGGCAAGCTCTCCGCCGCCTTCGACGCCATCCACCACAGCTTCAGCGACAAGAACAACCCGAACCTCAACGGGAAGACCTCCGTCTACGAGGCCGTGGGCTCGATCGGCTACCAGGCCGCCACCACCTTCAAGATTTCCGGCGACATCAGCTACGGCGTGACCCCCCTCCTCCAGAAGGAGACCCGGGCCCTGCTGCGCGCCGAGTACCGCTTTGGCATGGCCAGCAAGGGAGGCAAGAAATGATCAAGAAGGTCCTGCTTCGCACCGCCCTCGTGCTGAGCTTCTTCAGCCTGGTCGCCTGCAACCTGCTCTCCCCTGAGGCGAGCATGGCCCGCACCCACCCCCAGGAGCTGGGAAGCGGCCGGCCCATGTGCACTGAGTGCCATGAGAACGAGCCCATGAAGGGTTCCCTCAAGCTGTACGGCGCGCTGAACCACACGCCTTCCTTCGTGAAGGACCACAAGTTCGCCGCCAACCAGGACCTCCAGTCCTGCGCCAGCTGCCACTCCCAGGCCTCCTGCTCCGACTGCCACACGGGCAAGGGCGTCATCAGCCCCGCCCTGAAGCTTTCCGACCGGCCGGACCGCATGTCCCCGCACCGGGGTGGCTACCTGGCCATCCACCGCATCGAGGGCAAGCTCGATCCCACCGGCTGCTTCAAGTGCCACGGCCGGGCCAACAACCAACTCTGCACCACGTGCCACAAGTAACCGGGGAGACCACGATGAGCACCCCACGGATCCTCCGCACCGGCCTCGCCCTCGCCATGAGCCTCCTCTTCTGGGGCTGTGCCGGCGGCAAGAGCACCGACCAGGCC
>JBGASS010000306.1:0-3628 GCA_044229555.1 Holophagaceae bacterium | reverse complement strand
CCGCGCTGCGCAGGACCACGGCGCCGTCGTGGACGGGTTCAAGGGTCCAGGTGTAGTCCACGTGCTCGTGGAAGTCCCGGTCGTAGGGCACCAGCTCGGTGGAGGCGAGCCGCACGGACTGGCGGACGGCCTCCAGGAGGCCCGGGGCCGCGGGCAGGCCTTCGGAGCCCTTGCGCATGCGGATCTCCACGGTGACCGGGGCGGCGAGCTCCCGGGCCTGCCAGCGCAGGTCCGCCAGGGCCTTCCGGGCCTCCGCCAGGTCCTCGAAGATGCCCCAGGTGCGGAAGTCCCCGGCGGCGATCTCGTCCGGCCCCATCTTCCGGATCGCCTGGCGGAGCGCGTCCTTCACCTTCGGATCCAGGGAGCGGGAGCAGACCAGCAGGTCGTTGGGCAGGTCCATGGGCATGGGGATGAAGTGGACGGCGGCACCGGAGGGGGTTCCGGCCATCTTCTTCCGGGTGCCGTCCCAGACCGCGGCGAGGTCGGCGCCGCCGGAGGCCACCAGCTCCACGAGCCGGGAGCTGCTGTTCTCGGGGATGCGCACGCAGTCCATGGCCCAGAGGGACTCGGTGTTCTCCCGCATGTCGAACAGCTTCTGGGCCCTGAAGTAGAGGGAGGGCAGGAAGAAGGAGGAGGTGCTGAAGGGGCTGTGGTACGCGAAGCGCGCGCGCTTCTGCCGCAGGTGGGCGTAGAGGGCCGGCAGGTCCGGGGCCGCCGGGAACTGCTTCCGGCCCACCACGAAGTAGGAGCGGTAGGTCGTGCGGTTCGTGGCCGCGCTCGTGTAGGTGCCGAGCACCTCGATGTCGGCCCCGAGCATCTCGGAAGCCACGCAGACGTAGGGCGTGGCCCGCGCGAGGAAGAGGGGCTCGCCGGGCCCGGAGCGCGTGAGCCGCTTGATCACCGCCTCGTACTCCAGCTCCTCCGGGGCGAAGCCCACGTTCGCCGTCCGGGCCAGGTAGTCCTGCAGCTTCCGGTCCGCCTGCCGCGTCTCCAGGTCCAGGGCCACGCCGATGAAGGCGAGGCGCTCCTGGGCGCGGACGGGGAGGGCCGCCAGGGCGCAGAGCAGCCCCAGGCAGAGCGCCCGAAGGAGGGACTGGCGGCAGGCCGGCGTCATGGACGCCAGTATGGGGCGGGAGCCGAGGCGAAGGCCACCGGCCGCCTTCCAGCTCCCTCAGTCCCAGCTGCCGCGGCGCCCCTTCTTCACCTCGCCGGCCTTCTTCTTCCCTTCCACCCGCCGCACCTGGCTGGCCCTCGTGGGCCGGGTCTTCGTGCGCTGCTTGGGCGCCACCAGGGCCTGGGCGATCACCGCCGACGCCTTGGACCGGGCGTCCTCCAGGTTCTTGGGCTGGTCCCGGTGGCGGTCGCTGGTGAGGATCCAGGCGCCGTCGGCGGCGCGCTGGTTGCGGATGAGGTGCTCCAGGCGGGCACGGGAGCCTTCGTCCAGGCCTTCGATGCGGGCGACATCGATGCGCAGCTCGATCTTGCTCGAGACCTTGTTGACATTCTGGCCACCAGGGCCGCCGGAGCGCACCGCCTTCACCGAGATGGCGCTGCCGGGGACCAGAACTGATTCCGTGACGCGAATGTCTTCGGGCATGACTAGGAAAACCTCAAGATTTCATCCGTCGGTGCGGGGGCCCGCTTCGCCGCGCTCTCGCGCGCTCCGCGACCCGCATCCGCCGGATGCGTTCTGGCCGCCGGGGCCGCCGGAGCGGACGGCCTTGACGGTTATCGCGTCTCCCGGAACGAGGACCGTCTCCGAAATGCGGAGGCTTTCAGCCACGGCCCTTCCGCATTTCGGCCTGGAGGTCCTTCACGGCCTGCGCGGGATCCGCGGCCTTGAACACCGCGTTGCCGGCCACCAGGCAGTCGGCGCCGGCCTTCACCAGCTCCGCGGCGTTGGTCATCCCCACCCCGCCGTCCACCTGGATGAGGAAGGGCGTGTTCCGCTCCGCGCGCAGGGCGTCCAGGCGGCGCACCTTGTCGAGGATGCGGGGGATGAAGGATTGGCCGCCGAAGCCCGGGTTCACGCTCATGAGGAGGACGAAGTCGAAGTCGCCCACCAGGTCCGCCAGCGTCTCCACCGGCGTCCCGGGATTCAGGACGACGCCGGCCTGGGCGCCCTTCTGGCGGATCGCATGCAGCGTGCGGTGGACGTGGGGGTCCGCCTCCTGATGCACGCTCACCCAATTGGCGCCGGCCTCGATGAACTCCAGGGCGTAGCGGGAGGGCTCCACGATCATCAGGTGACAGTCCAGGGGCAGCTTCGTGGCCTTGCGCAGGGCCGCCACCACGGGCATGCCGAGGGTGATGTTGGGGACGAAGCGCCCATCCATCACGTCCACGTGCACCGCCTCGGCGCCGGAACCCTCCAGCATCTGCAGGGCCTCCGCGAGGCGCGTGAAGTCCGCGCTCAGGATGGAGGGGGCGAGGAGGGGGGCATCCGGACGAAGGGCCATCGCCCATTGTGGGCGGCGATGGCCCTGATCGGGAAGGGTGGGCGTGGTGTCAGGCCGCTGCGCGGCACAAGGGACCGTAACGGAGCGGCCAGAAGATCGCTGACCACTCCGAAACGGTCCCTAGTCCACGTAGTACCCGTAGAAGTAGGCCCGGATGATCTTGTGGTTCGGCTGGTCCGCCAGGCTCAGGTCGATCTGGTAGCCCGCGGGCACGAGGGCGCCGGCGGTGAAGGCCTTGTTGATGACTTCCCGGCCGGAGGCCGTGAGGCTCGACTTCACCCGGGTGAGGGCGTAGGCGTTGGTCAGGCCCGGATCCTGGACGAGCGGGAAGACCACCGGGGAGGTGGCGCCGGCGGTGCCGACGTACTGCCAGGTGAACTCGGCGTCGGTGATCACCAGGTTGCGCTCCTTGCCCACCTGGAATATGAACCCGGGGGTGGCGGCGTTGGTGCCCATCACGGTCTCGGTCCAATTCGGGGTCCAGGTGGTGCCGTCGAAGACCAGGGTGAAGGAAAGCCGGACCATCTGCTTGGCGGGGACGTTCAGGTGGGTGACGCCCTGGGCCCGCAGGGCCGGCGCGAGGCCGGCAGCGAGGGCGAAGGCGAGGGCGGCGGCGCGGAAGGTGCTTCGGGACACGGTGGGCTCCTTGGGGGGTTGAGCCTTCAGAATGGGTCCCGGCCGGCCTCCCCGGAGGTACCGGTTCCATGGCTGGCGGGTGGACCAGTGCGGGGCTCGGCCACTGGCACACCGGAAAGTCCCGGAACTGGCACCTCCGGCGCGCCCTGGACCGTCCATGATGGCTGCAGGAGGTCACCCATGATCCGCTCCCTTCCCTTCGCGCTGGGCCTGCTGCTGGCCGGCGCCCCCACCCTCGCGGCCGCGCCGGCCGCGCCCGTCTCCGCGAGCGCCGCCATGAACCCCTTCCAGGAACTCTTCGACCTGAGCATGAAGGAGAAGAAAGGCCTCCTCTTCCACCTCTGCGGCAGCCAGACCGTGGGGGGCGTCGTCGTGAAGGTGGGCGACACGACGGTGGAGGTCAAGAACCGCGAGCACGGCCGCATCATCATCCGCCTGGACCGCATCGACGCGGTGGCGATGAACTGAGGGTCCGGCCACAGGCTTCAGACCGGAAAGGCTGCGGACACCGCGAGGGGACCCGACGGGGTCCC
>JBGASS010000305.1:0-3631 GCA_044229555.1 Holophagaceae bacterium | reverse complement strand
AGATCGGCCCCGGGGAGGGCGCCTTGACGGAAGGCCTCTCGAGGGATGGCCGGCCCCTTCTGGCGGTGGATCTGGATCCGGACGCCATCGAGCTCCTCCTGTCCCGGTTCGGGCACCTCCCCCACGTGTCCTTCCTCCTGGGGGACGCGGTGAGCGTCCCGCTGCCCCTGGACCGCACCCTGAGCGTGGTGGGCAACCTCCCCTACAACGCCGCCACCGCCATCCTGGCCCGCTTGCTGGTGGAGGACCTGCCCTGGCGGCGGATGGTGCTCATGTTCCAGCTCGAGGTGGGCCAGAAGATCCTCGGCCTGCCCGGGACGAAGGCCTATGGGCCTCTTTCCATCCTGGCCCAGGCCTGCAGCCGGCCTTCCCGGCTCCTGAAGCTGGGGCCCGGCTCCTTCGATCCGCCCCCCCAGGTGGATAGCGCCGTGCTGCTCTTCGAGCCGCGTCCGGAAGACCTGCCGGCGGCGGAGCGGAGGGGCTTCCTCGCCTTCCTGCACCGCAGCTTCGCCCACCGCCGCAAGACCCTGGTGAACAACTGGCAGGGTTGGCTGGAGGGGCCCCAGGCCCGGGCCCGGCTCGAGGGCGCGGGGCTGGGCCCGGCGATCCGGCCGGAGGCGGTGACGGTGGCCCAGTGGCGGGCCCTTTGGCAAGCCCTTCAGGAGCGCGGATGCTGAACCTTCCTTCGGTGCCTTTCGCGGGCTGGGAGCAGGCCCCCGAGACCGGCGAGCTGCGCCTCATCCCCATCGGCGGCCTCGGCGAATTCGGCATGAACGCCCTGGTGGTGCACTTCGGCGAGGACCTCTGGCTGGTGGACTGCGGCCAGCTCTTCCCCTCCGAGGACCAGCCGGGCATCGACCGCATCGTGCCGGACTTCGCCTACCTCGAACCCTTCCGCGACCAGGTGCGGGGCGTGCTGCTCACCCACGGCCACGAGGACCACATCGGCGCGCTGCCCCACTTTCTGCGCCAGTGGGACGTGCCCGTCTACGGCTCGCGCTTCACCATGGGCCTGCTGGAATCGAAGCTGCGGGAGGACAACCTCTGGAAGGGCTCCCGCATGCACGTGGTGGCGGACTTCCAGCGGGTGGAGCTGGGGCCGGGCTTCGCGGCGGAATGGATTCCCGTGACCCACAGCATCCCCGACGCCTGCTCCATCGCCCTCCACACGCCCATGGGCACCATCGTCCACACCGGCGACTTCAAGCTCGATCCCACGCCTGTGGACGGGCGCCTGACGGGCCTGGCGCGGCTTTCCGCGCTGGGGGACGCGGGGGTGCGGGTGCTGCTTTCGGATTCCACCAACATCCTCGCGGCCGGGGCCACGCCCTCCGAGGCCCGCTGCGCGGAAGGACTCGAGGACGCCTTTGACGCCACCCAGGGCGCCCTCTTCGTGGCCACCTTCAGCTCCAACATCCACCGCATCCAGAAGTTGGTGGACCTGGCCTATGCCAAGGGCCGGCAGGTGGTGCTGCTGGGCCGCTCCCTGGAGCGCAACGTCGCCATGGCCCGGGAGCTGGGCGCCTTCAAGCTCCCCGACGACATCCTGATGAAGCCCGGCGACGCCTCCCAGTACAATCCGCGGGAGGTCCTGGTCCTCTGCACCGGCAGCCAGGGCGAGGAGCAGAGCGGCCTCGCGCGGGTGCTCAAGGGCGAGGTCAAGGGCCTGAGGATGAAGGCCGGCGACCGCCTGGTGCTCAGCTCCCGGCCCATCCCGGGCAACGAGGTGGCCATCTCCCGCATCCTCGACGCCGCCGCCCGCCTGGGGGCCGAGACCACGCTCGACGGCATCCGCACCGTCCACGTGACGGGCCATGCCCACCGTGAGGACCTCGCCACCATGATGAAGACCGTGCGGCCCACCCAGATGGTGCCGGTGCACGGCGCCTACCGGAACCTGCGGGAGCACGGGAAGCTGGCGGCCTCCCTGGGCTGGACGAAGGACCGGATCTCCCTCCTGGACGGCGGCCAGTGCCTCCGGGTCTTCAGGGACGGCCATGCGGAGCTGGCGGGCTCGGTGCCCGTGGGCAAGTGCTACGTGGACGAGGGGGTCGAGCACATGGTGGACGCCCGCATCATCCAGGACCGCCTCATCCTCCAGGAGGACGGCGTGATCTTCGCGACCCTGCTGGTGGATCCGGACACCCGCGAGCTGTCCGGCGAGCCCAGCATCCTCAGCCGCGGCTTCGTGATGCTGAGCGACGACGAGGCCTACGGCGGGCTGCTGCGGGGCGCGGCCCGGCAGGCCTGGGAAGAGGCGCCCTTCGTCCTCCGCCAGGACCGGGAGGCCATGCGCGAGCTGCTGCGGCAGGCCCTGCGCCGCATCATCCGCAAGACGACCCAGACGCGTCCCCTGGTGGTGCCGGTGATCCTCGACGCCCCCGGGGTCCCGGAGGAAGGCTGATCACTCCGGCCGGTTGAGGCCCCGGCCGCCGCCGAGGGACTCCTTCAGGGCCTCGCGGATGCGCTGCTGGAGCTCGTCCACCAGGATGATGAGGCGCACCTGCTGGGCGGGGGAGAGCTGGGCGCGGATGTCGTCCTCGAAGCCCTTCTTGAGGTCGATCTGCTGGCGCCGAAGATCCATGAACTGGTCGAGGAGGGGCCTGACTTTCGCGTTCTTCTCGTCCTCGTTGCCCGGACCGATGAGGATCTGGTTGAAGCGGCCCCGGAGCTCGCCCAGGCGGCGCGCCCGCTCCATGAAGTCCCGGTCGTAGCGGTCCCACCGCTCGGCGATGGCCCGGGCCCGGTCCTCCGGGAGGCCGAGGACTTCCTGGATGCGGTTGGTGCGGAGGTGCAGAAGGCGCTGCCCGAGCACGCCGTTCTCCTGCATCCGCTCGAGGCGACGCGGCCGGGGGATCTGGCCGCCGCCGGGGCCGAAGCCGCTACCCCCGGGCAGGTCCCGGTTGGGCCGGACCTGCTGGGCGGCCAGGAGTGGGGCAAGGGCAAGGATCAGGAGGGTGCGCATGGGGACCTGGGTTCAGGGGCGTTTCGTCGGGTTTTCCAAACGCTTCAGGAGGGCCTGGACCTCTGCGGGGCTCAGCCGGTCGGCCTGGACCAGGAGGTCGTCCTTCTCCTGGAAGGGCGAATCGCCCACGGCGTACGCGGGGGCTTCGGGCTTGGCGGAGGCTTCCACCACCGGCGTGCGGTTGGCGCGGCCCGCCAGGAAGCCTCCGGCGCCGATGGCGAGCAGGGCCGCGGCGGCGGCGGACCAGAGCAGGGGCGACAGGCGGGAGCCCAGCCGCCGGGGCTGGCCCGGCAGCTTGCCGGCGATGCGGTCGGGCAGGCGCTCGAAGTAGCCCGCGGGGGCCAGGGGCATGGGGGCCTCGTCCAGGGCCAGCCACTGGACCCGCAGCTCAGCCAAGGCGGGGTCGAGGCGCACCTGCTCGGCCACGTCCGCGGGCAGGTTGAGGGGGTCGGCTTCCAGGGCCTGGAGGACCCGGGCATATTCAGGGGAATCGGGCTGCAGGGCGTTCATTTGGCCCCCTTAATGTAGCGGGTGAGGTTCTGGATGGCGTGGAAGATGTGGGCCTTCACGCTGCCCACGGAGGTGCCCATCTCGGCGGCGATCTGCTCGTATTTCCAATCCTTCTCGAGCTTGAGGGTGAGGGCCTGCTTCTGCCGCTTGGGCAGT
>JBGASS010000304.1:0-3636 GCA_044229555.1 Holophagaceae bacterium | reverse complement strand
GGCGATGTCCTTGATCTGCCAGTCCGTGTAGACGATGCCGCCGGCGGTCTTCCAGGGGCTGCCGGGCTGGTTGGAGAAGTTCAGGTTGTCGTAGAGGACGACGCTGGCCTTCGTGATGTCCTTGACCCCGATATAGAAGTAGGGCTGCTGGGAGACGGCGTGGCCGGGGTTCTGGAGCACCGGGGCGAAGGCGAAGCGGATGTGGAGCCTGCCGTCCATGGCGTCCACCATGCTGGCATCCAGGGTGAAGGTCTGCTTGATGGAATTGCCGTTCCTGGCGAAGCCGAAGGCGCTGGAGGAATTGGGATTGATGAGGGCGCAGCTGGTTCCGAACTTGGGCCAGCGCAGGGACTGGGCGGCCCCGAGGTCCGAATCCACCTGGGTCTCCGGGCCGGCGAGGGTGAAGAGCACGTTCGTCAGGTCGGTTCCTCCCGCGTTCCTCACGATGCTGGTGCCGTTGTACGGCGTGGCGCCTGTCAGTCCGGGATTCAGGAAGAGGGTCTTGAACCAGCCATTGATGTTGGGCGCCACGTACGGGGCTTCGAAGTTTCCGTTGGTGAGGGCCTGGGCCTGGGCGGAGACTCCGCCCGCGACCAGCGCGAGGAAGAGTCCTCCCCGGAGATGAGCCCTGAGCCTCGGCGTGAAGGGGAGCGGCATGATCGCCTCCTGGTGTGCGAACGAAGGAGTTTGCGGGGACCTTCCGACGGCTTGTACCGCGCGGGGTGATTGCGGCCATCTCAGGATACGCATAGTGCTCAAACCCAGGCCAGGCCTCATTTTCATGAAAAATCCGGCAAGAAATCGCCCTATTTTTTCATACTCTTTTTTCCCACCCTGAAACGGATTCCGGGACGCCGGACCCCGGCTGGGCCCGGTTGGGAAATTTCCTGGCCGAGCCCGCAGCGGGTCGCGGAGCGCGCGTGAGCGCGGCGGAGCGGGGCCCCGCCGGGCGCAGGAAAGCTGGCGGTTTTCCCATTCAAAATCCTGGATCAATTGCAGGTGGATGAGAGGCGCAGGTCGCCGAGCCGGAACTGAGCGCGCGCGAGCGCGGCGGAGCGGGGCCCCGCCGGGCGCGGGAAAGGTGGAGGTGTTCGAGTTCAGATCCTCGCCATCAACTCCAGCTGCACGAGCCGCATGAAATCCTGCGCGTTGGTGACCACGCCGAATGCCTGATGCGTTCCCCGATCCTTCAGCTTGCTCACGAGGAATTCCGTCTGGTCCACGCAGATGGTGGTGATCTCGTGCAGCTGGCCGTCGGGCTTGAGGCAGAAGGTGGGCAGCATGTTGCCGGTGGCGATGCTGTGGAGGGCCGTGGCCACCATCACCACCATGGTGGCCTTCGCGGTGTGCTCCCGCATGGCGCCCTGGGCTTCGAGGGCGTCGGTGATGGTCTCGGGCAGGGGGCCGTCGTCGCGGATGGAACCCGCCAGGACATAGGGGGTCCCGGTCACGGTGAGGGCATGCATGATGCCGTCCTTCACTCGGCCGGCGTCCACGAGGGCCTTGATGGATCCGGCCTTCTTGATCTCGTTGATGGCGCGCATGTGGTAGGCGTGGCCGCCCACCTCCGGCGTGCCATCCTTCTTCATGCCGAGGGTGCTGCCGAAGAGGGCCGCCTCCACGTCGTGAACGCCCACGGCGTTGCCGGTGAACACGCAGTGGGCGAACCCGTGGTGGACCAGCCAGTCCATGGCCTCGCGCCCCCGGGCGTGCACCAGGGCGGGGCCGACGACCCAGAGGATGTTGCCCTTGGCCCCCCGGTTGTCCAGGAACTGCTTGAAGATGGCCTCGTAGTTCACGGGCTTCTCGCGGCTCACCTCGGAACTCATGAAGCCGAAAGTCTCGTCCGCCGTCTCGTCGGGCTCGTCCTGGAAGCCCTTGTCCCACACCAGCACGCCTTCCAAGCCGTCCTCCCGGGTGGCCACGGCGACCAGGTCGCCCTGCTTCACCAGACGGAACTCCCGGGTGAGCACCCGCTGGGAGGCCGGGTCCCAGACGAGGTGGGAGTCCATGCGGGGCATCTCCGGCATGCGCCACTTCCCGCCGATGTGGACGTAGGTGGGGAAGTTGGTGGTGCTCATGAAGCCGTCGGGCAGAGTCGTGTCCTTGGGGGCGGGCTCGAAGCGGCATTCGGGAACCCCATCCAGGCCCAGGGCCTTGAAGTCGGGATGGCGGTAGGTCATGTCGGGCTCCTGCGGGACGGGAATCGATCATTCTAGGCCGGGCACGCCGAGCCTCAACGCGGAGAAGGGCGCCCGGGGGGCGCCCTTCTCCGGTGCCGGCGGGAGGTCAGTCCTCGGCGAGCGCCGCTTCCAGTTGGTCCACCGCCCAGTCCAGCTGCTCGCGGGTGATGACCAGGGGCGGCGCGAGGCGGATGGTGTTCACGTGGGTGTCCTTGCAGAGCATGCCGCGGTCCTTGAGGCGATAGCAGTACTTGCGGGCACCCCCGGCCTCCGGCACCAGGTCCACGCCAGCCCACAGCCCGCGCGCCCTCACGGCCTTCACCCGGGGCGACGCCAGCGCCCGCAGGCGGGCCTCCAGGTGGGCGCCGAGTTCCGCGGCATGGTCGACGAGTCCCTCGTCCATCAGCACGTCCAGGGCGGCGGTGGCCACGGCGCAGGCCAGCGGGTTGCCGCCGTAGGTCGAGCCGTGGATGCCCGGCGTGAAGACGTCCATCACCGCGTCGCCGGCGAGGAAGGCGCTCACGGGGTAGAGCCCGCCTGACAAGGCTTTGCCGATGGTGATGCCGTCGGGCCGGATGCCTTCGTGCTCGAAGGCGAAGAGCTTTCCCGTGCGGCCGAGGCCCGACTGGATCTCGTCGAGCACCAGCAGGATCCCGTGGCGATCCGCGATCTGGCGCAGGCCCTTGAGGAAGCCCGGCGGCGGGATGAGCACGCCGGCCTCGCCCTGGATGGGCTCCATGAAGATGGCGGCGGTGTTCGGGTTCACCGCCGCTTCCACCGCGGCGAGGTCGCCGTAGGGGACGATCCTGAAGCCCGGCGTGAAGGGCCCGAAGCGGCTGGTGCTGTCGGGATCCGTGGAGAATCCGACGATGGTGGTGGTGCGGCCGTGGAAGTTGCCGTCCGCCACGATGATCTCGGCCTGCGGGTACGCGATGCCCTTCACGTCGTAGCCCCATTTCCGCATGGCCTTCAGGGCCGTCTCCACGGCCTCGGCGCCGCTGTTCATCAGCAGGGCCTTGTCGAAGCCCGTCAGCCGGCAAAGCTTTTCGAGCAGGGGCGGGAATCGGTCGTTGCGGAAGGCGCGGCTCGTCAGGGCGAGGCGCTGGGCCTGGGCCACCAGGGCCTGCACGATGCGGGGGTGGTTGTGGCCCTGGTTCACCGCCGAGTAGGCCGCCAGGAAGTCCATGTAGCGCCGGCCCTCCACGTCCCAGAGGAAGACGCCCTCGCCCCGTTCCGCCACCACGTCGAGGGGATGGTAGTTGTGGGCCCCGTAGCGGGATTCCAGGTCGATGAGGGCCTGGGCGGGGGAGGTTCCGGTGGTCATGGCGGCTCCTGGTGGTAGGGGCCCGCGGCCGTTCCGCCCCGGAGCCCATCCCAGGGATCCTACGCCGCAACCCGGAGCCCCGGTGGGCTCCCGTGACGCCCTTCACAGGGGTCCGGCTGGAGCCCGATC
>JBGASS010000303.1:0-3687 GCA_044229555.1 Holophagaceae bacterium | reverse complement strand
GCTTCGGGCTTCGGGTTCTCGTACACGAACCAGCGCAACGCGACCTTCTCCCCGGAGCGCTGAGACGCCGCCGGGTCCCGGTCCTCAACGGCCGGCCGCCTCCGCGGCGGCGGGGCCGTCGTCCTCGGAGGCCGGCGGTTCCACGGGTTCGGCTTCGCCGTCGGCCCAGCGCTTGAGGGTGGTGAGCAGCGAAGTGCCGTTCTCCGGAGGCGCGGGCCGGCCCGGCAGGTTCACGGCCTCCAGGTGCAGTTCCACGCTCTCGACATCGCCCCGGTCGAAGCGGGCGCTGAGATCGCAGAGCACCAGCTCCTTGGGCGCGATCTCCACCAGGTAGGCGAAGGCCTTCACCCCGGCGGGCACGGCCACCTTCCACACCGGGCAGGCCCGGCCCTGGAAGCGGAGGGCGTAGGATTCCGGGGCCGTCTGCGGCGACGGGCCCGAGAAGAAGAGGAGGCGCTCCGCCCGCGCCAGCAGCGGGGCCTGGGCGTATGGCGTGCCCTTTTCCCGCTCGGCTTCCAGGCGCCAGCCCCCCAGGCGCCGTTTCTTCACCTTGTTCACCGACGTGGTGGGCGGTGTCGGCAGCAGCAGGAAGCTCGCCTCCTGCATCGGTTCGCCCTTCAGCTTGAGGAGGATGCGGTAGCGCAGCCCCGTGCGGACCAGGGGCCGGGCCGCGGCGGCGCTTTCGGCCAGGCCGGAAGATCCGGACAGGAAGCAGAGGAGCGCGGCGGCTCGGATCAAGGACACGGGCATGGAGGTCCAGGATGCCATGTCAGGATGCGGGGATGCCCCTCTGCTTCGACCTCGACGGCACCCTCGGCACCTTCGGCGGCGGCTACCTGCTGCTGCGGGAGGCCCTGGGGGAGCTCTGGGGCGCGGCGCCGACCCGGGAGGAGCTGCGGTCCTGCGCGGGCAGCACGGACTGGGAGATCGTGGACGAGCTGCACCGGCTGCGCTTCGGCGCGGCGCTCTCCATCGAGGCCTACGGGGCCTTCGAGGCCGCCTGCCTCGCCCGCTTCGAGGCGGCCTTCCATCCTGAGGTGCAGGACCCCGTGGCCTTCGAGGCCTCGAGCCTGCACCGCCTCTGGATCGCGGCCACCGGATCTGACTGGTGAGCGGCAACACGCCCCGGACCCTCGAGTTCAAGGCTGCGCGGCTGGGCATCGATGACCGCATTCCCCGCCTGGGCAGCCTGCCGGGCCTGAGCCGCGCCGGCCTCATCGCCCGCGCCCTGGAAGGCTGCCCCGGACCCCACCTCTACGTCGGCGACCGGCCCCACGACCGGGAGGCCGCCCGGGAGGCCGGCGTGCCCTTCCTCGCCATCGGCGAAGGCGTGGAGGGGAAGCATCCGGCGCTTGGGGTGGAAGCGGAGGCGCGGCATCTCGTGGAAGCCGTGGAAGGGCTGGTGGGCGCCTGTGGGTAGCCCCGGACGCTAAGCAGCAGGTCCCGCCGGATCCGTGAAGCGCTGCGCGGCGACGGAACTGCCCGCATCGGCCGCCCGCCGCAGCCATTCCCGCGCGGCCGCCTCATCCCGCACGCCGCCTTCCGCCGTCCGGAGCATCTCGGCGAGCAGCAGCGTGGCGGGCAGATGCCCGGAAGCGGCGGCCTTGGAAAGCCAGACCCGCGCCGCCAGGCCATCCAGGGCCAGGCCCCGCGCCCCCCGGCGATAGGCTTCGGCGAGGCGGAACGCGGCGTCCGCGTCGCCTGCCTCGGCGCGGGTCATGAGCCGCTCCACGCTGGAGCCCCGGCGCCGCGCGCGGCTTCCCCGCCACAGCCAGAACAGCATCGAGGCCACAGAGAGGCCCAGCGCCACCGGCAGCGCGAGGACCAGCGAGGGGTCCGTGCCCGCGGGCCCCAGGGTGATGGCGACGGTCCAGATGCACCAGACCGGGAGGATCACGAAGACCAGCAGCAGCAGGGCCAGGGCGAGGAGCACCAGGAGCCAGACGGCGGCCTGGAACCAGCGCTCCCTGGAACGCTCCACCAGCCAGTCGGGCACCTCCGTTTCCGGCGCGTTGAACAGCGCGAGGTCCAGGGCGAGGCTCAACGCCCTGCCCAGGATCCCGGACACCATCTCGAAGCCCATGGGAACAGTGTCGCCGGGATCCGCGGCCCTCACTCCTCCTGGGTCGTGTCCAGCTCGGCCATCCGGGCCCGGGCGCCCTCGTGGCCGGCCTCCGCCGCCCGCAGCAGCCAGGCGTCGGCGGCCCTGGGGTCCTTGAACCCGCCCAGGTTCCAGCGCAGCAGGGCGGAGAGCTCCACCATGGCCTCCAGGTGCCCCTGCTCCGCGGCGACCCCCAGCCAGCGGCGGGCTTCGGCGGGATCCTTCGGCACGCCGTCCCGGCCCTGGAGGCAGGCGAGGCCCATGCGGTAGGCGGCCTCCGGATCCCCGGCCCGGGCCCGGTCGAGGTGGCGGCGCACCGCCAGGCCGGGCCGGTGGTCCCGGCGCATCCGCCACGCCAGGGGCAGCAGCATGGCCAGGGCCACCACCATCGGGACCATGAAGATCCCGCCGAAGAGGAAGGGCAGCAGGAGCAGGGTGGCCGCGGTCCCGGCGACCAGGAGGATGGCGGTCCAGCCGAAGATGGGGAGCAGGGGCCGGACTCCGGGCCGCTCGAACCAGGCGGTGGCGTGATCGCTCGCCTGTCCCATGGTCCGCACCAGGACATCGGGCTCCGCCTCGCCCACCCGGCCCATCGCGGCGCTGCGCCGGGGCTGGGGATCCGCGCCGGTGGCCCCGAGGCGGGCCTCCCACCGCGCCGCGTCCGCCAGGTCCGCCTCGCCGCCCTTGGCCCGCAGCGTCGCGGCCAGGGCGGCCATGCAGGCCCCGGAACCGGCGGTGGCGCCGCGCCGCAGCCAGGCCAGGGCGCCCTCCGGATCCGGAGTTCCGCGGGCGCCCCAGTGGAGGCCCTCCGCCACCCAGTACATGGCCTCGGGCAGGCCGGCCTCCGCCGCCTGCCGGAACCGGGCTGCGGCGGCCTCCTTGCCTCCCGCGCCCCAGCCGCCCTCCCAATAGAGCAGGCCCTCCTCGAGGAGGCCTTCAGGATCCCCGGTGCGGGCGGCCTCGGTGATGAAGGCGCGGGCGAGGGAGCCGCGGTGGGCGCGCCGGGCCCATCCGATCCAGGCCTGAGCCGGGCGGGGGAGGAAGCGGGCCTGCGCCCGCCGCAGGGAGAGCTCGAGGAAGCCGAGCAGGGCCGCCCGCGAGCCTTCGCTCCAGGCCAGGGCGAGGATCAGCCCGGGCAGGATCAGCGCGAGCAGGCCGAGGAGGACGCTGTTCAGGTACGACATGCGGCACCATGGTGGCATGTCCGATCAGCTGCTCTCCGCCGCCGAACTCCGCGAGGGCTTCCCCTCCTTCCTCCTGCTGGACGCGCGGCCCCGGCCCGACTACGACCAAGGCCACCTTCCCGGCGCCCGCCACGCCGACGTGGAGCGAGACCTCAGCGCCGCTTCCATGGAGGGCCACGATCCGGCCCGGGGCGGACGGCACCCCCTGCCCGCCCTCCGGACCTTCTGCGCCACCGTCGGGGCCTGGGGCATCCGGCCCGAGAGCCGGGTGGTGGTCTACGACGGCGCCGGCGGGGCCAACGCGGCCGCCCGGGCCTGGTGGATGCTGAAATCCATCGGGCTGGCCCATGTGCAGGTGCTCGACGGCGGACTGCAGGCCGCGCTGGAGGCCGGCCTCGGACT
>JBGASS010000302.1:0-4483 GCA_044229555.1 Holophagaceae bacterium | reverse complement strand
AGAACATGGGCACGTCGCTGCCCTCGTAGACGCCGCCGTCGTCGCGGACATTCGGCCCCGCGGGCGTGCGGAGGAAGGTGATCTTGCCGGGGCTCGGCATGAAGTTCTTGTCGGGATCCTCGGCATAGATGCGGCACTCCATGGCCCAGCCGTTGAGCGCGATCTGGTCCTGGGTCAGGGGCAGCGTCTCGCCCCGTGCCACGAGGATCTGCCACTTCACCAGATCCAGGCCCGTGATCCATTCCGTGACCGGATGCTCCACCTGGAGGCGCGTGTTCATCTCCAGGAAATAGAAGTTGCGGTCCGCGTCCGCCAGGAATTCCACGGTGCCCGCGCCGACATAGTTCACCGCCTTCGCCACCTTCAGGGCCGCCTCGCCCATGGCCTGGCGCATCTCCGGCGTGACGTGGGGACTCGGGGCCTCCTCGATGACCTTCTGGTGGCGGCGCTGCACGGAGCACTCCCGCTCCCAGAGGAAGACGTGGTTGCCGTGGGTGTCGCCAAATACTTGGATCTCGATGTGCCGGGGCTGGAGGATGGCCTTCTCCACGTAGACCGAATCGTCGCCGAAGCTGCTGAGGGCCTCCCCCCGGGCCCGGGCCAGGCTGGAGGTGAAGTCCTCGGGCTTGGTCACCAGGCGCATGCCCTTGCCGCCGCCGCCCATGGCGGCCTTCAGCATCACGGGGAAGCCCATCTTCCGGGCCTCCGCCAGCAGCTCAGCCTCCTCCATGGTCTGCTGGATGCCCGGCACCACCGGACATCCGGCGGCGATGGCGACCTCCCGGGCCGCCGTCTTGGAGCCCATGCTCACGATGGAATCCGGGCTCGGCCCGATGAAGGTGATGCCGTGCTCCGTGAAGAGCCGCGCGGCCTCGGCGTTCTCGCTGAGGAAGCCGTAGCCCGGGTGGATGGCGTCGGCGCCGCTCTGCTTCGCCACGGCCAGGATCTTCTCCACGACGAGGTAGCTCTCCCGGGCCGCCGCGGCGCCGATGGCGTAGGCCTCGTCCGCCATGCGGACATGGAGAGCGCCCCGGTCCGCGTCCGAATAGACGGCGACGGTGGGGATTCCCATCTCCCGGCAGGTCCGGATGACCCTGCACGCGATTTCGCCGCGATTGGCGATCAGAACTTTGGTCACCGGCATGAAAACCTCGAAAATCCGGCATCATCATCTGGATGCGAACGTCCAGCCTATCAAACGCCGCCCTGGCCATCACCCTCGCCCTTTCCGCCGCCTGCGGCCGCAAGAGCGACCCGGTGCCCCGGCCCCGCACCTCGCCCCAGGTGGCGGAGGCCCGCTGGCTCAGCCTGCGCCGGCTGGAAGTCGCCCTCCCCGCCCGGGACATCGCCGGATCGGAGCTCGTGGGGGTGGAGCAGGTGCGCGTCTATTACATGCCCCTGGGCGCCGCCCGGCCCTCGGCCCAGGAGGTGCTCGCCCGCAACGAGGTGGTGCTGGAGAAGCGCCGGCCCGACCTGCCCGCGCCGGGCCGCAAGCTCGTCCTCGATCTGGCCACCTCCAGCGCCCTGCGGGCTGGGTGGTGGTGGTGGCGGTGCGCGTGGGCAACGTGGTGGGCCAGCCCGGGGACGTGCTGCCCTGGCTGGATCCGGGGCTCTGAGGCAGGCTTCAGGCTGAGTTGTTGATGAAGGCCCAGCCCTGCACACGGGGTGCCCCCCCTTGTCGAGAGGGTCACTCCCCGGGCACGGACTGGGCTGGCGCAACAAGGTTGCCTGGGGCCCGCAGCCCGTAACAGCACCTCCGCCCCCGTGCCGTCGCGGGTCGTCCCTGGCCCCTGCGCCTTCGTCCCGGGAACCGGCCCGGGGCCTTGCGGAAGCGGACTTGGTCACGTCCCACAGGGTTCCCCTGACACGTCGTAGCGAGTTGCGCGGCAGATCTTTCCACGCCCCGGGCGAGGGACGGCCCGGGCCACCTCAGGAGGCGACATGCGCGCCCAGTTCCGCTCCGTCCTTTCCCTCGTCCTGAGCCTGGCCCCTCGGCGCCGGCGCCCCGGACTTCAACCCTGCTCTCGGTGGCCCGCACGACCTGGCCTGAGAAGCAGCACATCGGCGTGGTGTGCACCACCGGGAGTCCGCCGATCAGATCGACGCCCTCGCCGCGGCGGCCGCCCCCGGGACGCTCATCACCGTCGTGGACGCCCGGTCCGCCAGCCACGTCGCCAGCGCCGAGGCCATCCTGGTGCGCCGCCAGGCGGACTTCCTGGGTGCTGCTGCCCCGGGATCCCATCTTCCATGAAGGCGGGGCTTCGTCGCCTCCCAGCTCGTGCGCGGACTGGCCCGCAAGGGGATGCCGAGCGTCGGCACCACCCTGGCGGCCCTGGAGCAGGGCGCCGTCTTCAGCATCGGCGCGGGCACCGGGAACCAGCTCCGGGTCACCGAGCGCCTGCGCGGGACCGTCAGCGTCGTGCTCCCCAGCCGCACGGCCTCCCTGCAGGTCCCCGTGGAGTACGCCCGCGGCGTGAAGGTGGAAGTCGCGGCCCTGCCCTGAACCCTGCCTGGCCCCTGATCGCATCCCGCGGCGACGCGGGATGTTTTTTTTGCGCCCGAGGAGGCCCGTCCCGGCGGATCGGAGGAGGCGGCGCCTCAATGCCATTCGGTGAAGACGTCCCGGTAGGTGCGGCTGAGGGTGAGGCGGGTGCCGTCCCGCATGATCACCAGCAGGTCGCCGCCGGACCAGGGCTGGAGCTCCTTGATGAAGTCCAGATTGGCGATGGCGCTGCGGTGGATGCGCTTGAAGCGGCTCGGGTCCAGGCGCTCCAGGATGCCGTTCATGGTCTGGCGCAGGAGGTGGGAGGTGCCCTCCACGTGGAGCCGCACGTAGTTGTCCTCCGCCTCGATCCATTGGATGGAGGCCGTGCGCAGCAGCACCCAGCCCTCGCCGCTCTTCACCAGGATGCGGTCCGGGTGGGGCTGTTCGTTGCGGCGGTTGGCGATGATGGACTGCAGGGTACCGCCCATGCGGGAGGCCTGCTGGGCGCGCACCCAGTCCAGGGCCTTCTTGAAGCGCTCCCGGTCGAAGGGCTTGAGGAGGTAGTCCACGGCGTGCACTTCGAAGGCCTTCACCGCGTGCTGGTCGAAGGCCGTGACGAAGAGGGTGGCGGGCATGCGGTCCACGCCGATGGCCTCCACCACGCCGAAGCCGTCCAGCTCGGGCATCTGCACGTCCAGGAAGACCAGGTCCGGCGAGGTGGACTCGATGAGCTGCACCGCCTCCAGGCCGTTGCCCGCCTCCCCGGCCACGGCGATGTCGGGCTCGCCCTTCAGCATCTGGCGGATGCGCTGCCGGGCCAGGGGCTCGTCGTCGACGATGAGGGCGCGCAGGCTCAAGGGTCCTCCTCCGCAGGGCTGGCTTCAGGCTGCCAGGGGATGCGGATCCGGGCCAGGGTGCCCTTGCCGCTTTCGGAGACCAGGCTGAAGCTCTGCTTCTCCTTGAACAGCAGCTGCAGCCGCTCCACGGTGGTGCCCGTGCCGATGCCCCGGCGGCCCTGCTCGAAGCCCCGGCCGTCGTCCTCCACCTCCAGCACGAGCTCCTCGCCCTCCCGGCGGGCCCGCACCTGGATCAAGGAGGGCCGCGCCAGGTCCGCCACGCCGTGCTTGATGGCGTTCTCCACCAGGGGCTGGAGGAGGAAGGAGGGCACCCGGGCTTCCATGCATTCCGTGGGCACGTCCACCTCCACCTTCAGGCGGTCCTGGAAGCGGATGTGCTCGATGGCCAGGTAGCCCTGGCTGAAGGCCAGCTCCTGGCGCAGGGACACGAACTGGGCGGCGCCGGATTCCAGGGTCATGCGCAGCAGGTCGGCGAGGCGCGACAGCATGCGGTCCGCGGATTCGGGGTCGCTGTGGATGAGGGCCGAGATGGAGTTCAGGGTGTTGAAGAGGAAGTGGGGCTGCAGCTGCATGCGCAGGGCCTGGTTCTGGGCCTGCATGAACGCCTTCTCCAGTTGCGCGGCCTCCACCTCCCGCTTCTTGAAGCGGCGGTGGGCCATGACCATGTGGTAGGCGCTGAGGAGGGCGAGCATCACGAGGAAGTTCGTGTGGAAGTAGCGCTTGAGGAAGTCCTCGTACCCCAGCCAGAACCTGGGGTTCCGGACGGTCTCCAGGACGTTCCACTCCAGGAAGGTGCCCCGCTCCATGCGGGAGAAGGCGATGGCCACGAGGAAGGTGCCCAGGAGCCCCGCCAGGGTGGCCACGAAGCTCGCGCTGAAGTGGATGCCCAGCACCCGCCAGCTCCGCCAGTTGGTCCATTCCATGGATTCGATGGGATAGCGGCGCGCCACCGCCAGCAGTCCGAACCCCAGCGTCGCCCACACGAGGATCTGGGCGATGTTCATCTGGAGCAGCATGAACCAGCCGGACCACCGGGTGGATCGGAGGGCCAGGTCCCAGGTGGTGTTGTACACCGCCAGGAGGCCCCAGGCCCCCCAGTACCACCACACCTGCCGACGATCTTCGAACATGTCCCCATTGT
>JBGASS010000301.1:0-3671 GCA_044229555.1 Holophagaceae bacterium | reverse complement strand
TGGCGCTGCTCGAGCCCGTCACGCCCCTGCGGCCGGCCTTCGCCGCGCCCATGGATCCGCGGATCTGGCTGCCGGCCCACGCCCTCCAGGCCGGCGGGCTGATCACCCTGGCGGCCTTCTTCCTCGCGGACCGCTGGAGCCGCCGGGACGCCTTCTTCGGCCTCGCCGCGGCGGTGGCGGCCCTGGTGGGACTGCGGCACGTGGCGGGCATGGGCGAGGTCACGGGCCTGCTCGACCCCATCCTCGCGCGGCGCATCATCACGGGGCTGGCCGCCGTCATCATGGGAGTGCTCATCCGGGCGGTGGCCCAGGTGGTGCCGGGGCTTTCCGCGCGCGGGCAGGCCGTCGCCACCCTCCTGCTGGTTCCGGGCCTGCTGCGCTGCCTCCTCCTGCCCCTGGACGCGCCGGGATCCATCCTCCTCAACGGCGCGAGCCTCCTGGTCTACCTGGGCTGCCTCGCCTGGATGGGCCGGGCCATGCTCCGCGGCGCCCGGGAAGGGGATGAGGCGTCCCGCCGCATGCTCGCGGCCCTGCTCCTGAGCCTGGTCCCCATCGCCGTGGAGGTGTCGGTGGTGGCCACGGGCCGCCGCTTCCCCATCTCCGGCCTCTTCGGCCTCGTCCTGGCGGTGGCCCTGGGCAACACGCGCCACGCCCTCGTGACCCGGAAGCTGCGGGAGGAGGCGGAGGCCGCGCGCCGCGAAAGCGCGGCTTGGCGCGGTCTCATGCCGGGCCTCACCTGGCGCGGCGCCGAGCCCTCGCCCATGATGGAGACCCTCTTCGGAGCGGCCTGGAAGGAGAGGCTGGCGGACCGGATGGAGGGCCTGGACGGGGTGGTCTACGACGTGCGCCGGGTAGCGGCCGGCGAGGGGGAAGAGGTGGGTCTGGTGCAGCCCCGGGGGGAGGCGGCGCCGGTGTCGGCGGGCTTCCTGTCGGGGTGGACCGTGGCGGTGGCCCTGGAGGACGCCGCCGAAAGGGGGCGGCTGGCGGACTGCCTGAAGGCGTGGGGCGCCGAGGTCCTGGCCTGGGGCCCGCTTCTTCCGGAAGCCGGTCCCTATCCCGCCTTCCTCCTCTGGGGCCACGATCCTTCCGCCGTGGCGGCGTGGCGCGGCGGGGATCCCGCGCGGCGCCGGACGCGGTGGATCCAGGCCGGCGGCGCGGGGGTGGCCGGACCCCACCGGCGCCTCGACCTCCCGGTGGCGCCGGGTGCCCTGCGGGAGGCGCTGCAGGACCTGCTGCGCCCCGGGGAGCCCGACTCGGGGAAGGTTAAGGTGGAAGGATGACCGCGACGACCTGGCCCTATCCCCTCCTCCGCCTCAAGCCCGGCAAGGAGGGCATGCTCTCCCGGCGCCATCCCTGGCTCTTTTCGGGAGCCCTGGAGGCGCCGGCGGCGGCGCCCCTCGCGCGCATCGCGGATCACTCGGGCAACGTCCTCGGCGTGGGCACCGCCAGCGCGACGAACCCGCTGGCGGCGCGGATCTTCCGCTTCGAGGACGCTGCGCTTGATGAGGAGTGGTTCCGGGAGCGCTTCGAGACGGCCCTGCAACTGCGCAAGGACCTGGGCCTCTGGGATCCCGAGGGCGGCTGCCGGCTGGTCTTCGGCGAAGGCGACTTCCTGCCGGGCCTCGTGGTGGACCGCTACGCCCAGGCCCTGGTGCTCCAGGTGGGCACGGCGGGGCTGGAAGCCCTGCGGGACGTCTGGTGGCCCGTGCTTTACGAGATCGGCAGGCGGGAGGGTTGCACGATCTTCGTGGAGCGCAGCCAGTCGGGCCGCAAGGAGGAGGGCCTGGAGCCGGTGAACCGGCTGATCAAGGGTTCTCTGGCGGGCCCGCTGACGATCCGCGAAGGGGCCGCGAAGCTGACAGTGGATTTGCTGAAAGGCCAGAAGACGGGCTTCTTCCTCGACCAGCGGGAGCACCGCCTTTCGCTGGGCCGGGTGTCGCAGGACGCGCGGGTGCTGAACGTCTTCGGCTACACCGGCGGCTTCTCGATCCATGCCGGCCTGGGCGGCGCCTCGGAGGTGGCCACCCTCGACATCAGCGCCGCGGCCCTGGATCAATGCGACAGGGACTGGGCGGCGAACGGCCTGGATCCCGCGGACCACACGCGCATGGAAGGCGACGCCTTCGAGCTCATGCGGGAGCTGGAACCCGAAGCCTGGGACCGCGTCATCGTCGATCCGCCGGCCTTCGCCAAGGCCCGCAAGGACATCGACAAGGCCTTCAAGGCCTACAAGGACGTCTTCCGCCTCGGCGCCCGCGCCACGACCCCCGGCGGCCTGCTCTGGTGCTTCTCCTGCAGCCAGCACCTGGACCGCATCCGCTTCCAGGAGGCCGTGTGGACGGCGCTGCTGGAGGCCGGGCGGGTGGCGCAGGTGCTGGCGCATCTTGGGCAGCCCATGGATCACCCGTATGGGCTGAACCATCCGGAGGGGTTCTATTTGAAGGGGCTGCTGGTAAGGGTGGTGTGATGAGCCTTAACGACTCAGAGTTCCCTCCGAGACCACCGGACCCGTGGGGTGACCCCGATCGTGAGGACTTCGCCTGGGGGCTGAAGCGGGTCTTGCTCCTCGGAAGTTCTGTTCACGCGGTTGCCCTTCTCCTGACCTTGTTAAATGGCAAAGACACAGGCGGCCTGGCCTTATTTCTCATCATTGGATCGCCTGTCCTGGCCTGGGTCACGACGCTCATCATCCTCCTGTCCGTCAAGGGGCAAGCCAAGCTCGGCGCGGTGGTCGGAGCCGTCTTGTTCAGTGGCCTTTGGATTCTGACGCTGACGATGGTCTGCCAATCCAGGCGGTGAAGCTTCCTCTCGTCAAAACGAAACGATGGCGATCCGGATGCATGGACGCCCTGGGCCAGTCACTCTGGGAGGCATGTCCTTCCCCTGGTTCATCCCCTTCGGCCCCTGGAAGCTGCATCCCCACGCGGTCTTCGAGGTGCTGGCCTACCTGCTCGCGGGGCAGCTCTTTTGGCTCCTGCGCCGCCGGGGCGCGGATCCGCTGGACACGCGGCTGCGGCTGAGCGTCGTCGCCGGCGCGCTGCTGGGGGCGGGGCTGGGGGCGAAGGCGCTGCACATCCTCACGCTCCTGCCCGTGCGGCACGAGGTGGGCTGGCTGGCGGTCCTGGGGGGCAAGAGCATCCTGGGCGCCATCCTCGGCGGGCATCTGGGCGTGGAGATCGCCAAGAAGCTCGTCCACGAGACGCGGCGCACGGGGGACCTCTTCGTCTTCCCGCTGCTCGTCGGCATCGCCGTAGGGCGGGTGGGCTGCTTCCTCACGGGGCTGGCGGACGGGACCTATGGCAATCCCACGGCGCTGCCCTGGGGCGTGGACTTCGGGGACGGCGTGCCGCGCCATCCCACCCAGCTCTACGAGGTCGGCTTCGCGCTCGCCTTCATGGCCGTCGCGCTGAGGGTGCGGAAGCGTCTCGAGCCGGGCGGCCTCTGGCGGCTGTTCCTCGGCGCCTATTGCGGCTGGCGCCTGGTGGTCGATGGCTTCAAGCCCTATCCCGCCCTGTTGGAGGTGAACGCCATCCAGGCGGCGGCGCTGGCGGGGCTTGTCTGGCTGGCGATCTCCGAGGTCCGGCTCCGAACGCAGGCGCGCTCCGAACCAGCCTCCTGAGGACCGCCGCCGGTTATCCTACCGGATGCTTCCCGAATTCCCCCCACCCGCC
>JBGASS010000300.1:0-3687 GCA_044229555.1 Holophagaceae bacterium | reverse complement strand
GCGGGGCCCCCGGTCTTGGATTCGTCCACGTCGTCCACGGGGATGGGCGGCGTCTGGGCCGTGTTGAGGATGCGCAGGGCGCTGAGGCGCACTTCCACGTCGCCGGTGGCCATGTTGGGGTTCTTGGCCTCCCGCTCGGCGACCACGCCCTCGGCGGCCAGGACGAACTCGCTGCGCACGGCCTTCAGCTTCGCGAGCAGCTCCGGGGCGACCTGGGTCTCGTCCGCCACCAGCTGCACCACGCCCCAGCGGTCCCGCAAATCGATGAAGATCAGCGAGCCCAGGTTCCGGGCGCGCCTGCACCAGCCCAGCAGGCGCACGGTCTCCCCGGTATGGGTCAGGCGCAGCTCGCCGTTGCGGTGGCTGCGGGTGAAATCGCCCAAAAGGTCGAGCTGCATCGGGAACTCCAGGACCTTCCAGCTTACTGGGAGGGCGCCTGGGCCTCCAGGCGCCTATTCCGCCAGGGCGCGCACCAGGAGCTCGAAGGCCCGCAGGCCCTCCTCGAAGTTCCGCACCCGGATGCGCTCGTCCCGGCCATGGGCGCGGACGTCGTCCTGGTCGATGGGGATGCAGGAGACGCCGTAGGTGGGGATGCCCGCGAGGCGGAAGGCGGTGCCGTCGGTGCCGCCGGTCTCCATGGCGGGGATCACCGGGCAGCCGGGCCACACGGCCTCCGTGCTGCGCTCCAGGGCCGCCAGGACGTCCGGGCGCAGGGCCGAGGCGGGAGCCTCCCCGTCCCGGGGACCGCGCTTCACGGTGATGCGGGGATCCGCCAGGGCCTTGATGACCGCCACCTCGGTCTCCGCCAGGGTCTCCCCGGGGAGGATGCGGCAGTTCACCACCGCCCTTGCGGTCTGGGGCAGGGCATTGGGGGCGTGGCCGCCGCTCAGCTGGGTGGCCACGGCGGTGGTGCGCAGCTGGGCGTTCCAGTAGGGGTCGGCGGAGAGGCGGTCGGAGGCCTCGCCGTCCTTCCCTTCCCGGGCCACCGCCGCCATGTCCCGGCCCGTGGCGCCGCCTTCCACGCCGGCCATGCGGGCGAAGAAGGCGCGGCGGGTCTCGTCCAGGTGCACGGGGAAGCGGAAGGCGTCCAGGCGCGCCAGGCCCGCGGCCAGGATGTGGATGGCATTGGCCTTCCGGGGCAGGGAGCTGTGTCCGCCGGGGTCGGTCACTTCCAGGGTCAGCATGCGGCTGGCCTTCTCGCTGGTCTGCAGGGCGCGGAAGCGGGGCACGCCGGCCCGGGCCACGGGGCCGCCCCCGTCGCCGTTGAGGCAGAATTCCGCGTCCACCAGCTCCCGGTGCTCCTTGAGCAGCCACTGGACGCCGTTGTAGGGCAGGCCGCCCTCCTCGCCGGTGGTGAGCGCCAGGATGAGGTCCCGGGCGGGCACGAAGCCCGCGCGCCGGAGGGCGAGGAAGGTGGCCGCCTGGAGGGCGCCTTCGCCCTTGATGTCCTGCGTGCCCCGGCCGTAGAGCGCCTTCGCCCTTGATGTCCTGGGTGCCCCGGCCGTAGAGCCAGCCGTCCTCCTCGGTGAGCCTGAAAGGCTCCTTCGTCCAGTCGGACCTCAGGGCCTCCACCACGTCCAGGTGGTCGAGGAAGAGGATGGGCCGGGCCTTCCCGCGGCCGCGGTAGCGCACCACCAGGTTGCGGTGCTTCGGTCCGGGGCCGAGGACCTGCACGTCGGCCGCGGGGAAGCCTGCGGCGAGGAAGCGCTTCGCCAAGGCCTCCGCCGCCGGCGTGGTGTCGCCGTGCTCGGCGGTGGTGTCCGTGCCCACGAGCTCGGCGAGGATTTCCCGGGCCAGCCGGGGCTCCGCCACCAGCCTCGCTTGGGCATGGAGGAGGCCGGGCAGCAGCAGGCCGAGGAGGAGGACGGAGCCGCTCCTCATTTGCCGGGTTTCCGGCCGGCGGCGATGTCGAAGAACTTCTCGTAGGACAGGAACTTGCCCAGGGGCTTGAAGTCGCTCCAGGCCTTGTGGTCGAAGGCCTCGTCCAGCTCCTTGCCGCTCAGTTTCGGATGGGCCTTCACGTGGGCCTGCACGGCCTTGAGGAAGTCCCGATACCTCGCCAGGTCCTTCCGGCCGCCCACGGGGCCATGGCCGGGGATGATCTTCACGTCCTCGGGGATGAAGGCCAGCACGCCTTCGGCGTTGGCGATCAGGCCCTCCAGGCTGCCCCCGCTCTCCAAGTCGATGTAGGGGATGAGGCCGTTGAAGAAGAGGTCCCCCATGTGCATGACGTGGGCGCCGGGGAGGCCCAGGATGAGGTCCCCGTCCGTGTGGCCCGGGGCCTGGTGGAGCAGGTGCATCTCCGTGCCGCCCAGGTGGAGGGCCAGATAGGCCTTCTCCTTGGGATCCGGGAAGCCCACGGTGATCTCCGGGAGGCCGCCCTTCTTCGCGCCCTCCTTGGCCTGGTCCTTCTCCAGCCGGCTGCGCACGTTGGTGTGGGCGATGATGGCGGTGACCTGCTTCTCCAGGACGATGTTGGCGCCTGTGTGGTCCCCGTGCCAGTGCGTGTTGACCACGTACTTGATGGGCTGGCCGGTGACGGATTTCACCGCCTCCAGCAGGCCCGGGGCGATGTCCTCGAACTGGTCGTCGATGAGCACGGCGCCCTTGTCCGTGACCACCAGGCCGATGTTGCCGCCGTTGCCGAAGATGCAGTAGACGTTGTCGGCCAGCTTCTCGATCTTGTGGATCTTCGGGGCGGCCTGGCTGGCCTGGGCGTGCCGGACGTGGGCGGCGAGGGGCAGGGAAAGCAGGGCGAGGGTCATCGCGGGTGTGCGCATCGGGCCTCCAGTGGGAAAGGTCCTGATCCTAGCCTGGGGCTGGAGCAGCGAACAGGACCTTTCCTGAACGTCAGAATTGCGGGGGCGGGGGTTGTTCCAGGTCGGGCACCCGGGCCAGGTCTTTCGCGCGCGGGGGCTTGAATCCAAGCAGCCTGGCCAGGAAGGCCACCCGGTCCCGCCGGGCCTGGGCATTGAGGGCGTGGGGCGCTTCGTAGAGCCTGAAGGCCTTCGGCTCGCTCACGAAGGGCAGGTATTTCCGGACGTGGTCCGGCGTGAGGAAATCCTCCCGGGTCGCGAACTGCAGGAGCACGGAGGCCGGGGCCGCGTGCCGGAGGTAGCGCCCGGGGTCGGACCAGGGGTGGGCCGCGACGAAGGCATCGAACTTCTCGGGGCCCACCTTGGCGCGGTAGTCCCGGTAGGCCTTGGCCTGGAGGTCCACCTCGTCGGACAGTCCGCCGGCCATGAGCACGTAGGCCTTGAAGCGGCGGTCCACGCCGCTGAGGATGGCGCCCACAGCGGCGTTGTAGCTGTGGCCGACGAAGGCGAGGCGATGGGGATCCGCCGCGCCGCGCGACAGGAGCAGGTCCACCCCCCGGCGCATGTCCACCACCTGCTGGATCAGGTCGGTGAACTGCTGCTCGTTCAAGGGCGTCCGGTCCGGGACGTAGCCCGGTCGAGCGACCGGGCTGTCCGTGAGGAGGGACGCGACCCCCGAACGGGCCAGGAGCAGAGCTTCCTCCCGGAACTGCCTCCGGTTGCGGTAGGCGGAGTTGTCCCAGTGCCAATGCCCCCACACCACGGCGGGGAAGGGCCCCTTTCCCTTCGGCAGGACAAGGGTGGCGGGGACCCGGCCGCCCTTGGGGCTGGCGTAGGACAATTCCACGAGGGTGGCGCCTTCCCCGGGTTG
>JBGASS010000299.1:0-3706 GCA_044229555.1 Holophagaceae bacterium | reverse complement strand
CGGATCGGCAGCGACCTCGCCCACTTCGACATCGGCACCTGCGGGAAGGACGGCCAGGGGGTGCCCGTCAGCGACGCCCTCCCCACCATCCTCGTCCCCTCCCTTGTGGTCGGCGGCACGGCGGAACCCCTGCCCAGCGTGCTCTAGATCCACCATGACCGACGAGACCACCCAGCACTTCATCCCCCTCAGGCCCCCGAGCCCGTCGCGGCTGAAGCTGATCCTCGGGGACATCACCACCCTGGAGGTGGACGCCATCGTCAATCCTTGCCAGGCCTCCCTCCTCGAAGGCGGCCGGGTCCACACCCAGATCCACGCCGTGGCCGGGCCGGAGCTCATGCTGGCGGCCTTCCTGGAAGGCAACTGCGACATCGGCGAGGCCCGCCTGACCCCGGGCTTCAACCTGCTGGCCCGGCACGTCATCCACGCGGTCGGACCCCTCTGGCGCGGGGGGAAGCGCATGGAGGACAAGTTCCTCGCCGCCACCTACCGCAACTGCCTCCTGCTGGCGGAGGAGCACGGGCTGCGCAGCCTGGCCTTCCCGGCCCTCTCCACGGGCACCCGCGGCTACCCCATGGACCGCGCCGCCCACATCGCCCTCCGCACCATCCTGCACTTCCTCCACGACTTCACCCTGCCGGAGCGGGTCCACCTCGTCTGCTTCGATCCCGAGGCCTTCTCCATCCACCAGCAGGCACTGAAGGAAGCCCAGCCCACATGAACCCAGCCCACCCGAGCCCAACCCATCCGAGCAGCGACAGCCCCGTCTTCAGGACCTTTCTTCCCCCCCAGCTCGAGGAGGCCCTCCAGAAGGGGCTGCGCCACGCCATGGACCTCGGCGCGGCGGGGGCGGAAGCCTTCGTCTCCGTGTCCCGCAGCCGCAAGGCCAAGGTGAAGAACGGGATCCTCGACGACCTCACCGCCAGCAAGCGGGGCGGCCTCGGGGTGCGAGTCCTGCGGGGGGATGGCCAGGGCCTGCGGTGCGGCCTTGCGACCACCACGGACCTGTCCAGGACCGATTTCCGCGATCTCTTCGCCACCGCCTTCGAATTGGCGGACCTGGGGGACGGCGATCCCTGGATCCGCCAGGCCGAGGCTTCGGGCGGCGATGACCTGCCGGGCCGCTTCCGCCAGGAGGTGGAGAACCTGACGCCGGAATTCCGGATCGAAAGGGCACTGGCCCTGGAGGCCGAGGCCCGCAAGGCCTCCCCGAAGGTGTCCGCGGTGCGGGAAAGCTCCTGGACCGACGGCTCCGGGGCCTCCCTGCTCCTCACCCAGAAGGGCGTACGGGCCTTCGACCTCGCCAGCACCTGCAGCGCCGCCATCGAGCTGGCGGTGGAGGAGGACGGGGACCGGCAGGCCGCCTGGCACTGGGACGTGGCCCGCCTGCCCGGCGGCCTGGACCTCGCGAGGATCGGCCGGCTCGCCGCCCTCAAGGGGGAGCGGAAGCTGCGCCCCGCCAGCCTGCCCGCGGGGCGCTACCGGGTGGTGCTGGATCCCGAGGTCGCCGTGGATCTCCTGGGCATCATCGCCGACATGCTGAGCGCCGAGTCCGTGCTGAAGGGCCGCAGCCTCTTCAAGGGCCGGCTGGGGGAGGCCATCGCCTCGCCCCTGCTCAGCCTCATCGACGACGGGCGGCTTCCGGAAGGACTGGCCAGCGAGCCCTGGGACGCCGAGGGCCTTCCCACGCGCCGCAACGTGCTCATCGAGGACGGCGTGCTGAAGAGCTACCTGCACACCCTCAAGACCGCGGCGGAGATGGGCGTGGCGCCCACCGCCAGCGCCGGCCGGGGCCTCAGCAGCAACCCCGCCGTCACCACCTTCAACCTCTTCCCCAAGGCCGGGGACCGCAGCGCGGCGCAGCTCCACGCCGACGCCGGCGACGGCGTCCTCATCACCGAGATCATGGGCCTCCACACGGTGGATCCCGTGAGCGGCGACCTGAGCGTGGGGGCCAGCGGCGTGCGCATCCGCGGCGGCCAGCTCGCCGAGAGCGTGGACAAGCTCACCCTGGCGGGCAACCTCAAGGACCTGCTGAACCGCATCGTGGCCGTGGGGGACGACCTCACCTGGTACGGCAGCAGCGCCGGAGTCAGCCTGCTCCTGGAGGACATCGCCCTGGGCGGGGCGTGAAGGAGGGCGCTTAAGCAATCCGGCCAATCCGCGTAATCTGCCGGTACATCCTTCCGAGCCCCCCATGACCCTCGACGCCGCCCGCCAGTACCTCGCCTCGCCCCACCTCGAGCCGGAACTCCGCGCGGACCTCGAGGTCCTGCTCCGCGCGGCGGAGGGCGGCGACGCGCAGGCCCTGGAGGAATTGGGGGACCGCTTCTCCGAACCCCTGGCCTTCGGCACCGGCGGCCTGCGGGGCATCATGGCCGCCGGCCTGCGGCGCATGAACAAGCCCAACATCCGCCGCACCACCCTGGCCCTGGCGAAGGTGGCCCGGCGGCGCGCGCCGAGGCGCTCGGTGGCGCTGGTAGGCTTCGACACGCGCATCCACAGCGCCGCCTTCGCCCGGGAGGCGGCGCGGGTGCTGGCCTCGCAGGGCTACACGGTCTTCCTGGGCAACCGGCCCCTGCCCACGCCCTTCCTCTGCTTCGCCATGCGGCGCCTGCGGGCCGCCTGCGGCGTGATCATCACCGCCTCCCACAATCCCAAGGCCTACAACGGCTACAAGGCCTACGACGACCGCGGCGCCCAGGTCATCGCGCCCTGGGACGCGGAGATCGAGTCCGCCATGAACGCCGAGGACCTCGTCCCCGCCGCGCCCTCCCCGGACGCCGACGGCTTCATCGTCCCCATCCCCGCCGAGATCGAGGAGGCCTACCTGCGCATGGGCCTCGCCCTGTTGGCCCATCCGGCGCCCTTCGAGAAGCCGCGACTGCTCTTCACGCCCTTCCACGGCACGGGTTCGGCCTTCGTGCCCGAGCTCTTCCACCGCGCGGACCTGCCCCTGGAGATCTGCGAGGCCCAGAGCATCCCCGACGGCACCTTCCCCACGGCGCCGCGTCCCAACCCCGAGGAGATCGAGGCCTACGCCGCGCCCTTGGCGGACGCCGACCGCCTGGGCTGCGACGCCATCCTCGCCAACGATCCCGACGCGGACCGCATCGGCGTGGTGGCCAAGCGCATGGGCACCGAATGGGAGCTCATGAGCGGCAACGACCTGGCCGCCCTCACCCTCGACTACCTCTGCCGCTTCCGGCAGGTGAAGGGCGTCTGCGTCAGCACGGTGGTGACCTCCGACTTCCTCGCCGAGGTGGCCCGCCAGCACGGCCTCTCGGTGATGTGGACCCTCACGGGCTTCAAGAACATCGCCGCCTGCATGGACCGGCTCGAGGAGGTCGGCGAAACCTACGCCTTCGGCGCCGAGGAGAGCTTCGGCATGCTCCTCAGCCCCGAGCTGCGGGACAAGGACGGCGTTACCGCGGCGCTGGTGGTGGGGGAGATGATCGGCCACTACCAGGCCCTGTCCCTGGGCCCCTTCGAGGCCGTGGACGCCCTCCAGGCCCGCCTCGGCACCTTTCACAACCGCCTCGTGAACCTGGAGGACCCCCGGCCAGGCGGCGCCGCCCGCTTCGCCGAGGCCATGACCCGCATCCGCCAGGCCGGCCTCGAGAGCCTCGGCGGCGACCGGGTCGTCAGCTGGGAGGATTTCCTGGCCGGCGAATGGCACGGGGCCCTTTCCGAAGGCGGGGACCAC
>JBGASS010000298.1:0-3707 GCA_044229555.1 Holophagaceae bacterium | reverse complement strand
ATGGGCTGCCCTGGGCCTCGCGCTGGGCCTAGCATGGAGCCTTCGAGCGAACCCGGAGCCCCGCCATGACCCTGATCGGAAAACCGCTTCCCCCCTTCCAGCTCCTCGATGAGCAGGGCAGGACCGTCACGCCGAAGGAGCTGGCGGGCGCGTGGACGGTGCTCTACGCCTACCCCAAGGACCTGACTCCGGGCTGCACCACGGAGGCCTGCGACTTCCGCGACGCCTGGCCCCGCCTCCAGGCCGCGGGGGCCAAGGTCTTGGGGATTTCCCGGGACGGCGCGGGCAGCCACCAGAAGTTCATCGCGAAGCACGGCCTGCCCTTTCCCCTCCTCTCGGACCCGGACAAGCAGCTGTTGGCCCCCCTCGGGGCCTTTGGCCGGAAGGTGATGTACGGAAAAGAGCTGGAGGGGATCCTCCGGAGCACCTTCCTGGTGGATCCCAAGGGCGTGATCCGCTTCGTCTGGCCGAAGGTCAGCGTGAAGGGCCACGTCCAGGCCGTGCTGGACAAGCTCGATGAATTGAAAGGCTAGGGCCTACTCGTCCCCGGCCCACCGGCGGCGCAGGGCGAAGAGGAGGAGCGGGGAAAGGCTCGCGCGCTGATCGGTCCAGGGGTAGATGTCGATGGTCTCCTGGTCCAGGGCCGCCGCCATCCGGCCCACTTCCGCGACCGGCGGGACCGTTCCCGGCTGCAGGACCGCCCTCTTCGCGACCCGCATGAATTCCGGACGCAGAACGCGGCCGGGATCCGCAGAGGTGACCCAGTAGATCGAGGGACTCTCCACCAGGAGGTGATTGCCGGAACGGCTGCGACCCATCACTGCCCCGTGGGGGAGAAGAAGGCCCGTGAGGCCCGCGGCCTTGAGGTTCGCCCCGGCCTGCCGGTCCAGGGGGAGGTTGTGGCTCACGTGGAGCACCAGGACGCCGTCGGGCTTGAGGGCCGCGATGTATCCGCGCAGGGCTTCGAGGGTGAGGAGGTGGGCGGGGATGTGTCCCCCGGCGAAGGCGTCGATGAGGATGATGTCGTAGAGGCCGCCGGCCTTCGCCTGGCTCGAGACCAGGAGCCGGCCGTCGCCCTGGAAGACCCGGACCGTGGCGGGGCTGGTCTTGAGGATGGCGAACTGGGTTCCCCGCGTGCCGGCGACGTCGATGATTCCCGGGCTGATCTCGAAGAAGTCGTATTCATCGCCGGAACGGCCGAAGGCCGCGGTGTTCCCGACCCCCAGGCCCACCAGGCCCACCCGCAGCTTGGGGCGCTCGAGCTTGAGGGTGTTGAGGACGACCCCCATCCCCGATTCCTCCCCGTAGTAACCGGTGTGGCGCAGTGGCTCATCGACGAACTGGATGCCGTGGATCGTGTTGCCATGGGTCAATCCCTTGATCTTCGGGTGCAGCATCTCGACGTGGAAGCTGCCGAAAAAGTCCCGGCCGTTGAACACGTTGCCGCCGCCCACCGCCATCAGCAATGTGAAGGCCGCGAAGCCCGCGGCGAAGGTGCCGAAGGCGATGCCGGGCCACTTGGACAGGCCCTTCGACTCGCTGAAGGAAAAGACCACCAGGCCCCCCGTGAAGGCCAGGGCAAGGTAGAGCTCGAGGTCCTGGTTGAACAGGATGGGCCCGCCCACGCTCACGAAGAGGCCCCCGAGGGCTCCTCCCGCCGACAGGAAGAGGTAATACTCCGTCAATCGGCTCGAAGCCGGCCGAAGCGCCCCCAACCTCGCATGCGCGATGAGGCACCCCGCGGCCCCGCCCAGAATGCAGAGGATCACCGCCAGGGGCAGGTGTTCGTTGATCCACATGACTTGGTAGTAGAGGGGATCCAGGAGCCAGAAGGAACCATGCCCCCGCGCCCGGACCAGGGCCTTGTAGAGGAAGGGCGCGCCCTCGACCCAGGCCAGGATTCCGACCAGGGCGATGAGCCCCGCGCGCCACCAGGGCGCATCGAAATTCCAGCGGGTCTCGAAGACCAGGATAAAGGTCAGGAGGTAGGCCGCGAGGGGTGGAATCCAGAGCAGGGGCACGGAGGCCACGTCCGTGGAGATCTGGTTGGTCACCGAGCAGAGCCACAGGGTCCCGAGGGCGGAGAGGCCGATCCATTTGCAGCGGTCCCGCCAGGTAATGTCCGCCGGCGTCGAGGTTCCCTCGGGCGCGGCTTCGGCGACGACCGGTCTCACCCGCGCCAGGAGGGTGAAGAGCAGCCCCAGGTAGGCCAGGAACAGGAAGGCGATGGACCAGGCCTGGACCCGGAGGTCAACAAAGGGTTCCACCAGGAACGGATAGGTGAGCAGCCCCCCGAGGGACCCGGCATTGGAAACGGCATAGAGTCGGTAGGGGTTCCGGTCGGGGTGCAGGCTGGCGTAGGCCGCCTGGATCAGCGGGGAGGTGGAGGCCAGCATGAGCAGGGGCACCCCCGCCGAGGCCGTCAGGGTGATCAGGATGGCCAGGGGCGGGTAGAGGGTCCCGGCGCCGGTCCCGACGGGCGGCGTCCACGGCGCGGCCCCGGTCCGGAAACCGAGGGCCAGCACCGCCACTGAGGCGAGGGCCAGGCCGCCATGGATCCTCCAGGCCGCGGGGGTGCCGAGCTTGCGCGCCAGGCCGTGGGCATAGGCGTAGCCCCCCAAAAGCACCAGTTGGAAGAAGAGCATGCAGGCGATCCAGGGCCCCGCCCCGCCGCCGTAGATCGGCAGCAGGGACTTCCCCACCAACGGCTGTAGGGCGAACAGGAGGAAGGCCCCCAGGAAACTCGCGAGGACGGCCATGGTCAGACCGCCATGATGCTGTAACCGCCGTCCACGTAGAGGGTCTGGCCCGTGACGCCTCGGCCCATGTCGCAGAGCAGGAAGAGGGCGCCGTCCGCCACCTCCTCCAGCTCCACCAGCTTTCGCAGGGGGCTCTTGGTCCGGTGATGTTCCAGGATGCTGCCGAAGCCGCTGATGCCCGAACTGGCGAGGGTCTTGATGGGGCCCGCGCTGAGGGCATTGACCCGGATGCCCTCGGGCCCGAGATCGCTGGCCAGGTAGCGGACGCTGCTTTCGAGGGCGGCCTTGGCCACGCCCATCACGTTGTAGTTCGGCATGACGCGCTCGGCGCCCAGGTAGCTGAGGGTGAGGATGGATCCGCCCCCCCCCATCAGGCCCTTCGCGGCATGGGCCAGGACGGGAAGGCTGTAGGCGCTTACGTCCAGCGCCACCCGGAAGTCTTCGCGGCTGGTGGAGACGAAATCCCCCTCCAGCGCCTGCCGGGGGGCGTAGGCCACGGCGTGGACCAGGAAGTCGAGCCTTCCCCACTTCTGGGCCAGCAGCTCGAAGCCCTGGCGCACCTGTCCATCGTCGGACACGTCCATCTGGAAGGTGAGGGCCTCCGGGACTTCCGCGGTCAATTCCCTGACGTTCTCCCCGAGCCGCTCGTTCTGGTAGCTGAAGGCCAGCTGGGCCCCCTCCTCCACGCAGCGCTGGGCGATGGACCAGGCGATGGACCGCTTGTTGGCCACCCCGACCACCAGGCCGCGTTTACCCTTCATCAGCATGCAGGAGCCTCCAGAAATCCAGGATTGATCGAGGCACCGAGAATACCCCATAGCCTGGACGGCCCGCTACACTGGCCAATTCATGCTTCGCGCCCTTCCCTTCCTTCTGTTCCTGCTCACTGCTCCGCCCCAGGCGACCTTCAATCCCAGGGAGAACCTGGATGCGGGACGCTACCTCCGC
>JBGASS010000297.1:0-3734 GCA_044229555.1 Holophagaceae bacterium | reverse complement strand
CCGAGCACCTGGCCCTGGAGGAAACCCTGCCCGGCGTGCCCGAGGCCACCTGCGGTCCCGCCCTCAGCCGATGGGAACTGGAGCGGCAGTCCATCCGGGCGGCGCTGTTCGAGGCCGAAGCCCCCACCGGCCTTCCCGCGGCCCGAGACCCGGTCCCGATCCCGCCGCCCGCGGCGTTGGGCTCGCCGGCCCCGTCCGCCCTCTACGCGCGGATCAAGTCCTTCGCCTTCCCGGACCTGAACCTCCGGCAGCGGGCGGGCTGAGGGGTCCGCTCACTCCACCGGGCCCTGCCGGCGCTCCTCGAAGGTCGTCTCCCCCTTCGCCCCGATGCGGATGATCCAGATCCGGTCGTAGGTCCTGGAGGTCCAGGCCGGCAGGTCGCCGGTCACGCCGAGAGCCCGGGCCAGGGGTTCGTGGGGGCCATGGTGCCAGCCGATGACCACGGTGCGCCCCTTGAAGTCCCGGAGGAGTTCCGCCGCCAGTTCCGGGACCTTTTCATTGTCCCGGACCAGGGGCTGGAGATGGAGCCGTTCCGCCAGGGGCGCCAGGGTCTCCTGGGTGCGGCGGCGCTGGGAGACCATCAGGGCGTCCGGGCGGAAGGCGGCGAGCTGCGGCGCCAGGGCCCGCGCCCGCGCCCGGCCGGCCTCGGAGAGGGGGGAATCCGGATCGCTGTCGGAGGCTTTCTCGGCGTGGCGCAGGAGGACGATGGTCGTCGCCGGCGCCGGGGCGGAAGGAGGCTGGGGCGCCTGGGCTCCCAGGGGAAGGAGGCTGCTGCACAGCAGGGCCAGAAGGGTCCGCACGTTCACCACCGCTCCTTGTCGTCCTTGGGGGCCAGGGGCCAGAGCTCCGACCCGGCGCCGTTGATCTCCGTCCCACCCTGGCTCACCGCCCGCGTATTCGCAAGGAAGCCGTGGGGGAAAACCGGCTCCGGGGCACTGGCGGCGTCCAGGCGGGCGGTCTGCGCCGGGGACAGGGCCACCTCCAGGCTGCGGAGATTGGATTCCAGCTGGGCCAGGGTGCGGGCCCCCAGGATGGGGCTGGCCACCCCGGTCCGGGCCTGCACCCAGGCCAGGGCGATCTCCGCGGCGGGACGGCCCTGCTCCGCCGCCACGGCCTCCAGGGCGTCGGTGACGCGCCAGGTGCGCTCGATGAAATATTTCGAATTCGGGGCATGCCGGCCCTCCCCGTCCGGCCGCCGGCCGCGGCCGTACTTCCCGGTGAGCAGCCCGCCCGTCAGGGGCGACCAGGGCGTGATACCGAGGCCGTGGGCCTGGGCCATGGGCACCAGGTCGTGCTCGACGGTGCGCTCCAGCAGGCTGTACTCGATCTGCAGGGCGTTGAAGGGCGTCCAGCTCCGGAAGATGGCCTCGTACTGGCCCTGGACGATCCGCCAGGCCGGGGTGTCGGAAACGCCCAGGTAGCGGACTTTCCCGGACGAGACCAGGTCGTCGAGGCAGCGCATCGTCTCGTCGATGGGCGTGTGGGGATCGTGGAAGTGCATCCAGTAGAGGTCGATGAAGTCGGTCCGCAGCCGCCGCAGGCTCTGCTCGCAGCTGGCCAGGATGCTCTTGCGGGAGGCCCCGCCGGCGTTGGGGTCGCCGCTGTGGAGGTTGCCGCAGAACTTCGTCGCCAGCACCATCCTCTGCCGGACGCCCGTGTCCTGGATCCAGTCGCCGAGGATGGCCTCGCTGTGGCCCTTGGTGTAGATGTTGGCCGTATCGATGAAGTTGCCGCCGCCGTCCCGGTAGCGGTCCAGCATGGCCCGGCTCTCCGCCACGTCCGCCCCCCAGCCCCAGTCCAGGCCGAAGGTCATGGTGCCCAGGCAGAGGGGCGAGACCCGCAGGCCCGAGCGGCCCAGGGTGCGGTAGGAATCGAGGCGGAGGTTCATGGGGCTCCTGGGGAGGCCGGGATCCTTGGGGCGCTGCAGCGGGCCAGGGACTCAATACACCGGCACCGAATCCTCGTCCGGGTGGGTCTCGAGGATGTGGCGGAAGCGCTCCAGGTTCTGGAGGAAGGTCTCCACCAGCCCGGGCTCGAAGTGCATGCCCGCGCCCTTCTCGAGGAAGGGGACGATGCGCTCCTGGGTCCAGGGCTCCTTGTAGTAGCGCCGGTTGGCCAAGGCGTCGTAGACGTCCACCAGGGCGGTGATGCGGGCCTCCACGGGGATCTGGTCGCCGCGCAGGGCGTTCGGGTAGCCGCCGCCGTCCCACTTCTCGTGGTGGCAGGCGGCGATGCGGGCGCCCATCTGGATGAAGGGGACCTGGCTGCCCTTGAGGATGGCGGCGCCCATGGTGGTGTGGCGCTTCATCATCACCCACTCGCCTTCCGTCAGCTCGCCGGGCTTCTGCAGGATGGCGTCCGGCACGCCGATCTTGCCGATGTCGTGCATGGGGGCCGCGGCGCGGATGCGCTCCACGTCCCCTTCGTCCCAGCCGAGCAGTCCCGCCATCTCCGCGGCGTAGAGGCCGATGCGCCGCACGTGGGCGCCGGTCTCGTGGTCCCGGTACTCGCTGGCGGCGATGAGGCGGTGGCTCAGCTCCTCGCGGCTGTGGCGGATCATCTCCGTGGCCTCGCGGACCCGCCGCTCCAGCTGGTGCTCCCGCTCCAGGTAGGCCAGCTCCAGCATGCGGCGGCGCAGGGCGCTGGAGACCTGCAGCAGGATCTCCCGGGGCTGGAAGGGCTTCAGCACGTAGGCGTAGGCGCCGTGCTGGAGGCAGTCCAGGGCCAGCTCCGCGTCGTCGAGGCCGCTCACCATGATCACCGCCAGGTCGGGGAAGCGCGGCTCCAGGGTCTTCACCAGGTCCAGGCCGGTGCCTCCCGGCATCTCCACGTCGCAGAGCACCACGTGGAACGGCTCCCGGTCGAGCCAGTCCAGGGCCTGCTCCATGTTCGCGGCCTCCGAGCAGCGGTAGCCGACGGACTGCAGGATTCCGCGCAGGGCCACACGGATGATGGGCTGGTCGTCGACCACCAGGACGCGGACATCTCGGGGGTCCGGATTCGGGTGCATGGGGAGGATCATGCGCCACCCCCGGAGATTTCGCAAAGCCGGAAGCCTCCCCCTGACGCTGCGGGGCAGCCCGGCCCAATTAGGCCCGGAATCCTACCGGGCCCAGTCCAGGCTGGCCCGCTTGGCCTCGAAGTGGGCCCCCAGGCCCCGCTTCGCCGCCTCGTCGCAGAGCTCCAGGGCCCCGTGGAAGTCCCCCAGCTCGGAGCGGGCCTGGATGCCCCGCTCGAAGAGCGCCATCGCCGGCAGGCTGCGCTTCAGCTCCGCGCCGAGATCCGCCTCCGCCGCGGCGAGGTTGGCCAGGGCCCCCTTCACCGCCCCGTCGCAGCCCTCCCAGTCCCCCAGGCGCGCCCGGGTGTCCGCCAGCAGGTCGAAGAGGAAGCACTTCACGGCGTTGGGCAGGCTGTGCTGGCTCTCCTGGGTGCGCTCCAGGAACTTCAGGGCCGCCGCGGGGCCGACGATGTCGGCCTCGCGATGGCCGGCCCGGAGATCCGCCAGGATGTCGGGGATGGACTTCTTGACAGGTTCAGGTCGCCGAGCCATGGAGATCCTTCAAGGGAAAGTCTCGCGGGAGAACCGCGCGGTTTAGTTCGCCGGGCGGGGGCCCGCGCGTCGGAGGGCAAGGGACCCATCTCCACGAGCCTCAGGCGAGTGGGAGGACGCATCGCGTCCGATCGAAGGGAGCCCTCCGTCTTGCGACCCGCCGCGGCTCACTCATATTCAATGG
>JBGASS010000296.1:0-3741 GCA_044229555.1 Holophagaceae bacterium | reverse complement strand
GGCGGGGCTCATCCAGGCCCGGGGGCCGGCCGTAGGGGAGGCCAGAACCCAGGAGCCTTCATGCGCAACGACGCCCACGTGCAGTCCGTCCAGGCCATCTACGCCGCCTTCCTCCGCGGGGATGTGCCCGCCATCCTTGAGCACCTTTCGGAGGACGTGCTCTGGATCCAGCAGGGAGCCCCCGAGCTGCCCTACGGCAAGGTCTACCGCGGCAAGGCGCAGGTGGCCCAGTTCTTCGCGGACCTGGCCGGGGTGCTGGAATTCAAGGCCTTCCAGGCCCGCACCTATGTTTCCGAAGGAGAGCTCGTGGTGGCCCTTGGGGACTACGAGACCCGGGCCCTCGCCGGCGGCGGGACCGGCAAGGACGACTGGGCCATGGCCTGGACCTTCAAGGACGGCAAAGTGGCCCGCTACCAGGCCTACGTGGACACCCTCAGCGGCGCCAAGACCCTCGGCGCCGTGGCGCCCGCGGTCGCCCCGGCCACCGCCTGAGGTTCCGATAGGCTGGAGGCATGGCGCCTCCCGACTACGCGAACGCACTCGTCTTCACCGGCGGCGGCACGGGAGGGCATTTCTTCCCCGCCGTCGCCCTGGCGGAGGGCGCGAAGGCCCGCTGGCCGGGGCGGCCCCTCGTGTTCGTCGGCGGCAGCCGGGGGATCGAGGGACGCAAGCTGCCGGGTTCGGAGTGGCCCCACGAACTCCTCGACGTGGAGGGCTTCGTGGGGCGCTCGCCCCTGCGGGCGGCCCATGCCGCCTGGAAGCTCTGGCGGGCGAAGGCGCACCTCGTCGCGGCCTGGCGGAAGGCCCGGCCCTGGGCGGTGATCGGCACCGGCGGCTACGCCTCCGCGCCCGCCCTCATGGCGGCCCGCAGCCTGGGCATCCCGTCCTTCCTCCACGAAAGCAATGCGGCGCCGGGGAAGCTGATCCTGCAGGTGGCGAAGGACGCGAAGCGCGTCTGGTGCGGCATGGACGCGGTGCGGCCCCTGCTGCCCGGGGCGGACTGCCTGACCGTGGGCACGCCGGTGCGGCCGGACTTCCTGCGGGAATTCCGGAAGGTGAAGGACCTGAAGGCCCCCTTCACCCTGCTGGTGCTGGGGGGCAGCGGCGGCGCGAAGGCCATCAACGACGGCATGCTGCTGGCCGCGCCGATCCTCCTGGAGCAGTTCCCGGAATGGGAGATCCTGCACCAGACAGGTGCGGGAGAGTTCGAGCGCCTGAAGGACGCGCCCCGGCACCCGCGGCACCACCTCGTGCCCTTCCTGGAGGACATGGCGGGGGCCATGGAAACCGCGAGCTTCGTCATCTCCCGGGCGGGAGCGTCCACCTGCGCCGAGCTGAAAGCCGCCGGGCGGGGCGCCATCCTCATCCCGCTGCCGGGCAGCGCCAACGACCACCAGCTCGAGAATGCCAAGGCCATGGGCCGGGAGAACCGCGCCGTGCTGGTGCAGCAGCAGCCCAACATCGCCGACCACCTGGAGGCCCACGCCGCGAGCCACATGGCGACGCCCTACGCCCGCATCAAGCTGGGCAAGGCGGCGGAGCCGAACCGGGCGGTGGAGCTGTGCCTGGACGACCTCGACAGGATCATGGCCGTGGCGGGTCGCTGAAACCGGGTGTTTCGATCTAGGATGGAGGCCTCCCCAAACCCCAATCCAGAAATCGCGACCCGGAGACGCCATGTCCATCACGATCCCCATCCCGCCCTCCTGGACCTTTGACACGGTGCAGGGCACCACGGACCAGCCCTGGGTGAACTGGTGCGCGTCCTCCGCGGACGGCTCCGTCCTGGCGGCCTGCACCTACCAGGCCGAAACCGTGACGCCCAATTCCCAGTACGGGCTGTGGGTCTTCGACAAGGCGGGGAACACCCTCTTCACGGACCTCTGGACCAACTGCTGGCACGGGGCCTTCTGGGTGGCGGTCTCCCCCGACGGCGCCTCCGTGGCGGTGGGCGGCTGGCTGGAGGGTTCCCCCAGCTACACGGGCCGCCTGCGCATCTGGGACGTGAAGCAGAAGACCCTGCGGCTGGACATGACCACGTCCTCCCGGGTGGAGGCCCTGGCCTTCTCCGCCGACGGGACCTATCTGGTGGCGGGCTGCGGGGACACCTACGGCGACGCGCCGGAACTCTACGTCTGCCAGCTCCAGGCCGGCGGGACCTATTCGGTGGTCTCCACCTACACGGCCACGGGCTCCTGCGCCATCCAGTGGCTGGCCATCACGTCGGACAACGCGACGATCCTTTGCGCGGCCCAGGGCGAATACACGGTGCTGGCCTTCGCCAACAACGGCGCGGCCACCCTCACCCCGACGGCCACGTGGACGCTGCCCTCGGGCACCTCGACACCGGCGCAGCTGGAGGCCGCCCTGGCCCCCTTGGCGGCCCGGGGGCCTTCCAGTGCGCCGCGCGCCGCGTCGGGCTCCAGCGGACCCTACGCCCACGTGATCAGCCTCTCCCAGGACAACGCGAAGTTCGCCATCAGCACCAGCAACATCGGCGTGGCCATGTTCGATCTGCCCACCTTCCTTTCCGGCAGCACCTCCCCGAGCTGGAGCTACCAGATCTCAGGCACCACGACGAGCTACGGCGCCCTGATGCTGAAGGACGACACCGGCTACTTCGTCATCGGCACGTCGAACTATCCCTCTCCCCCCGGGACCACCGGCGGCAACGGCGTGGTCTTCCGCGTGGACGATGGCGGCACCTCGGGCACCCTCGCCTGGTCCTGGCAGACCCCCCACTGGCCGAGCCCCAGCCTGTCCCCCTACCAGAACACCTTCTTCACCAACGCCGACGGCTACCCGGTCGGCACGGAAGGAAACTTCTTCGGCTTCATGACCAGCACCTTCTCCAGCCAGGGACCCATCGTGGAATGCACCGTGTCCGACAACATGTGCTGGCCCTTCATCCAGTCCGTCGACGGCACCGCGGCCCTCGGGGGCAGCGACAACGGGACCATCTACTGCTTCAACGGAAACGTGCCCGGCGGCGAGGCCGCACTGGAGGGGGAGCTCTGGTTCGAGGCGGGGAAGCCCCGCTGAGCGGCGGGCCTCCTACGCCTCCACCACGCCGCCTTCCGCCTTCCGGGGCTCGAAGGCGAGGCGGGCCTTCTTGCAGGCGGCCATGAAGGCCTCCCGGTCGGGGGTGCGGAGGTAGGCTTCCATGGGGTCGAGGGCGCCGGACTGGATGTGGGCGATGAGGGCCTCGGTGAACTGGACCTGGCCGTAGGCCCGGCCGGTCTTCATGGAGGCGGGGATGTCCTTGAAGGCCCCGGCGCGGATGAGGCCGGCGATGGCGGGGGTGTTGAAGAGGCTTTCGAAGGCGACGACCTGGCCGCCGTCCTTGCGGCGCAGCAGGGTGTGGGAGACCACGGCGCGCAGGCTGTTGGCGAGCATGGCCCGCACGAGGCCCTGCCGCTCCTCGTGGTACATGTCCACGCTGTGCTGCAGCACGCTGATGGCCGAGGCGCCCTGGGTGGTGGCGATGACCAGGTTGCCGGCGTGGGCGGCCTCCAGCAGCATGAAGAAGGTCTCCGGGTCCTGCACCTCGTCCACCCCCAGGATGTCCGGCGCCTGGCGCAGGGCCGCCTGGATGGCGCGGCGCTGGGAGACGCCGTCCCCGCCCACCTCGCGCTGGCGCAGCACCGCCATCCGCGCCGGGATGTTGAAGGAGATGGAATCCTCCACCGTCACCAGGTAGCCGGGCTGGGCGGCGGCGGCGAGGCTGAAGAGGGAGGCCAT
>JBGASS010000295.1:0-3761 GCA_044229555.1 Holophagaceae bacterium | reverse complement strand
CAGCCGCCCTCCTGCCCGGCGTGGAGCCAGAGGCCGCCTGGGTGGAGGAGGGGGGGCGCGCAGGCCGGCCACGGTTTCGGCAGCCGGAGGGGCGACCGGTGGAGCGGCGAGAGGCCGGGCAGGCGGAGCATCCCCTGATCGTAGGAGCAGAGCGCCGCGGGCGCCCGCTCCGCGCGGTCGCCGCGGGGGCGAAAGGCAACGGTCCCGGGAATTCAAGGGGTTTCGATGGGATAACGCGAGAAAAATCGTATTTACCATTCGCGTCATCACCAGTAGTCTCGATGCCCGGAGGACCCATGGCGACAGTGGAAATCGGCTCATCGACGGGCAAGGACTTCAGCGGCGACGCGCTCATCGTGCCCGTGTTCTCGGGCCGGGAGCGGCACCGGCTTCCCCTCGCGATCAGCAAGGTGGCGCGCCAGGCCATGGACGAAGGCGACTTCAAGGCGGACTTCCTCGAGGTCGTGCCCCTGCACCATCCCAACGGCGTCAAGGACGCGCGCTGGATGGTGCTGGTGGGCATGGGCGAGGAGGAGCAGGTCAGCCTCAACAAGGTGCGCAAGGCCGTCGGCGCGGCGGCGCGGCACTGCCTGAAGAAGAACTGGAAGAAGGTCGGCGTGGTGGCGCCCTCCTCCTCGAACCTCTCCCACGACGAGCTGCAGGCCGCGGTGCTGGAAGGCGCGCTGCTCGCGGACTACGACTTCGTGGCCTTCAAGGGCTCCAAGCCCGAAGCCAAGCACTTCGCGTCCATCGAGGTCTTCAGCAACGGCGAGGACACCCGCTAGGCCCGCCGCCGGCAGGCCCAGATCGAGGCCGGCGTCGCGGCCTGCCACCGCGTGCGGGACCTGGCCAGCACCCCCGCCGGCGACCTCCATCCGGAATCCTTCGCCGAGCAGGCCCAGAAGCTCGCCAAGCAGCACAAGCTGCACATCGAGGTCCTCGACGTGCCCGCCCTGGAGAAGGGCGGCTTCGGCTGCGTGCTCGGCGTGGGCAAGGGCTCCGCGCGGCCGCCCCGCGTGGTCAAGCTCGACTACACGCCCAAGGAGAAGCCCAAGAAGCACATCGTGCTGGTGGGCAAGGGCGTCTGCTTCGATTCCGGAGGCTATTCCATCAAGGACGCCGCCAGCATGGAGACCATGAAGGACGACATGACCGGCGCCGCCATCGTCCTGGCGACCCTGGTGGCCTGCGCCCAGCTGGAGGCCCCGGTGAAGGTCACCGGCCTCATGGGCCTGGTGGAGAACATGGTGTCGGGCGAGGCCTACAAGCCCGGCGACGTGCTGAGGAGCCGCAGCGGGAAGACGGTGGAGGTGCTCAACACGGACGCCGAGGGCCGGCTGGTGCTGGCGGACCTGCTGCACTGGGCCGGCGAGATGAAGGCCGACCACATCGTGGACCTGGCCACCCTCACCGGCGCCGCCCTCATCGCCATGGGGGACGGCGTGAACGCCGTCATGGGCACGGACCAGAAGCTGGTGGAGCGCCTGCTGGACGCCGGCAACGCCACCGGCGAGCACGTCTGGCAGCTGCCCCTGGTGGAGGAGTACCGGGACCAGCTCCGCAGCCCCCTGGCGGACGTGAAGAACATCACCGGCATCCGTTGGGGCGGGACCATCACCGCGGGGCTATTCCTGAGCGAATTCGTGGACCATCCGTCCTGGGCCCACATCGACCTCAGCGGCGCCTGGAGCAGCAAGGAGCGGGACTACCGGCCCTACGGGCCCTCGGGAGAGGGACCGAGGTTCCTGCTCGACTGGCTGATGAGCTAGGACGGGTAGGAAAACCTCGCGATCTCAACCGCCCTGCGGGTCCCGGCTCCGCCGCGCTCTCGCGCGCTCCGCCACCCGCCACGGGCGTTTGCCTGCTGGACTGGCTGATGAGCTAGGGTCCCGGGAACACCGCGGGGTTTCCAACGCTTCGCGGCTGCCGGATGAACCGCGCTCGCGCTTCGCCACCCTGCCGCGGACGCGTGTCCGCGGCGACCGTTCGCCCGCAAAACTCGCTGAAGACCTCGCGGGGGTAGGAAAAGCGCGAGATTGCCACCGTCCTCCGGTTCGCGCGCCGAAGGGCGCCGGCGGGCCGCTCCTCGCACGGCCGCCGGCCGGCTATCGGCGCGCGTGCGCGGGCACCCCCGCCGATCCGTGTCGAGGGGAGTGCATTTCCCAGGAAATGGGGCCTTTGGCCCCTTGACGCAGGACCCCAGATGGGGATGTTATGGGAACCGCCTTTCCCGACAGCACCCCACACCGAGGTCCCCATGGACACGATGGACACCCTCACCAAGGCCGACCTCAGCAAGCAGCTCATGGACAAGCTGGAACTGGGCAAGAAGGAGGCGGACCTCCTGGTGAACACTTTTCTCGAATCCATCGTCCAGTCTCTGCGGAACGGGGAGGGCGTGGAGCTCCGCGGCTTCGGCTCCTTCCGCCTGCGGGACCGCCGGGCCCGGGTGGGCCGCAATCCCCGCAGTGGCCAGAGCATCAAGGTCCCGCCCAAGCGGGTCGTATACTTCAAGCTCGGGAAGGAATTGCGCAACAAGCTCATCGACGAGGAAGATGATTGAGACATTCCCCGTCCTGGCACCATCCCTGCTTCGATCCTTCCCGACCCTTGAAAGGAGTCTCCATGAAGATCCGCAACCTCCTCCTCGCCGGCTTGGCCCTGGCCGCCCTGGCGGTCCCCGCCCACGCGCAGGTCGAGAAGTCCAAGCGGCCCCGGGTGGCCGTCCTTGAGTTCCCCGCCGCCAAGAACGCCTACGAAGGCTGGCACTGGTGGGGGGACAGCCACGTGAGCGAGTCCAAGACCGCCAGCGTCATCCAGGACCTCTTCGTGACGGAGCTGAGCGAGGCGGGATCGGGCAAGATCCGCCTCATCGACCGGGAAGCCCTCGAGAAGATCCGGGCGGAGATCAATTTCGGCCAGAGCGGCGAGGTGGATCCCGCCTCCGCCGTGAAGGTGGGCAAGCTGCTGGGCGTGAAGTACATGATCACCGGCAAGATCACCCGCTTCGCGATGAAGAAGGGCGGCTTCTCCACGGGCTGGCTCACGGGCCTGGGCGTGGCGCGGGTCACCGGCAACAGCGCCCTGGGCGCCGTGGCCGGGGACGTGAAGGTGGGCAAGACCGAGTTCACGGGCCGCCTGGACGCGCGTGTCATCGACGTGGAGACCGGCGAGATCATCGGCGCAGTGGGCGACGACTCCAAGGTGAGCAACGTGGGCGTGAAGGTGGCCGGGACCGGCGGCGAGGTCCAGTACGACCAGACCATGGTGAGCCAGGTCTTCGAGCCCATCATCAAGACCATGTCCGTCAAGCTCGTGGACAAGATCATGAAGGACCAGTGAGCCGCCGCGTTCACCTCGAGGGCCTCTTCGGAGGCCCTTTTTCATGGGCGGCCCCTCCCCTCAGCGCGCCGCCAGCACGCCGTCGGTGAAGCGCCGGATCTCTTCGGCGTACCGGGGGCCCAGGACCTCCGCGCAGTGGAGGTGCCAGGTGTCGACCTCCACCGTCCGGATCCGGGCGAAGCGCGAGGCGAGGCGCTTCTGGGAGGGGCAGGGCGCCAGGCGGTCCTGCGTCGCCATGAAACAGAGGGACGGAGTCTGCAACGGTCCCCGGACCTGGAGGGCGAGGTCCGTGTCCGCCACGGCGTAGCCGCCCCTGCGCCCGGCCCAGCCCGACGCGAGGCCGGCGATGGCGGGGGCGAGCACGTGCCAGGCCCGGTCCCGGGGGCCCCGGACCAGGCGTTCGGCGAAATCCCTGGAAC
>JBGASS010000294.1:0-3767 GCA_044229555.1 Holophagaceae bacterium | reverse complement strand
CAGAAGGCCCAGCTCGAAGCGCTGGTGACCTCCCGCACAGAGGAGATGCACCGGGCCCTGAAGGAGGCCGTGGCCCGGAGCCTCGAACTCGAGGACATGGACCAGACCGTGAAGGCCCTGAACCGGGAGACGGACCTCCAGGAACTGCTGAAGTCCATCCTGGTGCAGATCGGCCGCCACTTCCCAGGGATGCAGCGGGGGCTCTTCCTCCTGCGGGAGGAAGCCACGGACCGCTTCCGGGGTCAGGCCCACGTCGGCCTCGGGGAGGCGGAGGCCCGCGCCGGCGCGGCTTTCTGGATCGAAGGGCCCGAACTGGTCGCCTGGCTCGAGCGGGAGCGCGCGAAGGTCGGACGGGACGTCCTGCTCATCCGGGACATCGAGGGCATCCCCGGCTATGCCCGCATCCAGTTCCGGCCCAAGGCCCTCCTCGTGTTGCCCCTCGAAATCGCAGGAAGGCTCGAAGGCCTGCTTTCCCTCCAGAACATGGAGGATCCCGAGGCCTTCCGGGAGGCCGACCTGGGCCGCCTGCTGCGCTTCCGCGAGCACGTGGTGAGCGCCCTGGCCAAGGCCCGCACCCTGGACCAGCTGGAGGCCCAGCAGCGGGCCCTGAAGGAGAGCGAGGAACGCTACGCCCTGGTGGTGAAGGGTTCCAACGTGGGGATCTGGGACTTTTTCTTCGAGAGCCGGCGCTTCTACCTGTCGGACCGGGTGGGGGAATTCCTGGGCTTCGACGCCCGCGACCTGGACTTCGACGCCTTTTCGGAGCTCACCCACCCCGACGACCTTCCGCGCATTCAGGGCCTGCTGCGCGCCCACCTGAAACAGCGCGTGCCCTATGACACCGAGTACCGGATGCGCACGAGCTCGGGGACCTACCGCTGGTTCCGGTCCCGGGGCCAGGCCCTCTGGGGCCCCGACGGGCGGGCCATCCGCATGGGGGGCAGCATCGAGGACATCACCGAGCGCAAGGAGGCGGCGGGCCAGGTCCTGGAGGCCATGGAGGCCGCCGAAGCGGCCCAGCTCGACCTGGAGGCGCGCAACCGGGAGATGGAGGAGCTGGACGAGACGGTCAAGGCCATCAACCGGGAGATGAAGCTGGAGACCCTGATTCGGGAGCTCCTGGTCCAGATCTCCGTCCGCATCCCGGCCGTGCAGCGGGGCATGTTCCTGGTCCGCCGGGAGGGGGACCGGACCTTCCGCACCGAGGCGGTGCACAGTCCCGGTCCGGACGTGGCGGAGGCTTCCAGGAACTACAGCCTCCCCATCGCCGCCGCCGAGGCCTGGTTCCGCCTGCATCCCGAGGACACCGCCCGGGGCGTCTGCCGCGTCGAGGACATCGCCACCATTCCCGGTTTCGACCGCATGCGCTTCCCCCCCAAGGCATTGCTCCTGGTGCCCATCTTCATGTCCGGTGTCCTCGAAGGCATCCTGGCCCTGCACAACGACACGGATCCCAAGGCCTTCGAGGCCGCGGACCTGGAGCGCCTCCTGCGCTACCGGGAGCACATCATCTCCGCCCTGGCCAAGGTGCGCACCCTGGATCAGCTGGCCAGCCAGCAGCGGGCCCTCACCGAGGCCAAGGAGCGCGCCGAGGCCGCCACCCAGGCCAAGAGCGCCTTCCTGGCCAACATGAGCCACGAGATCCGCACCCCCATGAACGCCATCCAGGGCTTCTCCCAGCTGGGCCTCAAGCTGGACCTGGAACCCCGCGCCCGGGACTACTTCCAGAAGATCGTCACCGCCTCCCGCTCCCTCCTGGGAGTCATCAACGACATCCTGGACTTCTCCAAGGTCGAATCGGGAAAGCTGGAACTGGAACGCGTCCCCTTCTCCCTCACCACGGTGCTGAGCAACGTCACGGACCTCTTCGCCCAAGCCGCTTCGGACAAGGGGCTGGAGCTGGTGCTGGACCTGGAGCCGGGGCTGCCGACCCAGTTGGTGGGGGATCCCCTGCGCCTGGGCCAGGTGCTCATCAACCTCATGGGCAACGCCATGAAGTTCACCGAAGCCGGCCACGTGATCCTGCAGGTGCGCACCCGCACCGCCCTCCAGGGCCGGGCCGCCCTGGACTTCATCATCGAGGACACGGGCATCGGCATGACCTCGGACCAAGCCGGGCGCCTCTTCGAAGCCTTCTCCCAGGCGGACAGCTCCACCACCCGGCGCTACGGAGGCACAGGTCTGGGCCTCGTGATCTCGCGGCGGCTGGTGGCCCTCATGGGCGGCGGCATCCGGGTGGAGAGCGAGCCCGGGCGCGGCAGTACCTTCACCTTCTCCGCCACCTTCGAGGTGGCCGCCGAGGCCGCTGCGGAGCCCTTCCCGCGCAGCCTCCGGGTGCTGGTGGTGGACGACCATTCCACTTCGCGGACGGTGCTGGAGGTCCAGCTCCGACACCTGGGCTGCGAGGTCGCGACGGCCCAGGACGGGGAGACGGCCCTGGCCATGCTGCAGGACGCGCCCTTCGACGCGGTGCTCATGGACTGGCACATGCCGGGCCAGGACGGCATCGAGACCGCCCGCCGGCTGCACGCCATGCCAGGAATCAACGTCGCCACCACGGTCATCATGGTCACCGCCTTCGCTCGGGAGCTGGTGTGGCCCCAGGCCCAGGCCGCGGGCATCCGCCACTGCCTGCTCAAGCCGGTGAACCCGGACCTCCTGCGCCACACCCTGGCCCAGGTCATGGGCTGGGAGGCCGTGCCGGTTGCCGCGTCCCGTCCCGATTCCGGCGACGAATCCCAGGGCCTGGCGGGCCTGCGGGTGCTGGTGGTGGAGGACAACGCCATCAACCAGGAAGTGGCCCAGGAGATGCTCCGCGGCTGGGGCGTCGAGGTCCGCCTCGCGGGCTCGGGGGCGGAGGCCCTGCGGATCCTGGAGGCCGAGGGCTTCGACGTGGTGCTCATGGACGTGCAGATGCCCGAGATGGACGGCTTCGAGACCACCGGCCGCATCCGCCAGACGGCCCGGCACGGCGCCCTGCCCATCCTCGCCATGACCGCCAACGCCATGGAGCAGGACCGCCTCGCCTGCCTGGAGGCGGGCATGAACGACTTCATCACCAAGCCCGTGGAGCCCGAGACCCTGCTGGAGTTGTTGCGGCGCTGGGGCCGGACCGACGCGGTGGACGCGAAGGTCGCAGTGGCGACGGCGGCCTCGGCACCCGAGCTGCCTCTGTGGGACCTCCCGGGCGCCCTGCGGCGGATGAGTGGCAACCAGGTCCTGCTGGACCGCCTGCTGGAGGAGTTCCGGCGGGACCAGGCCGGGGACGCTGCCGCCCTTCGCGCGGCCCTCGATGCTGGGGATCTGAAGCTGGCGGAACACGTCGCCCACCGGCTCAAAGGCGTGGCCGGGAACCTGGGCGCCCGCCGCCTCCAGGACGCGGCGGGCCGCCTCGAGCGCCTTCTGCGGGAGGGGAGGCCCGAAGAAACGAGGGATCCCATGGCGGACCTGGCCATGGTGTTCCAGGACACCTTCGCCTCCCTCGGATCCCACCCCGAGGGCCCGTCCTGAGGAAAGGCCTTCAGACCTTCATCCACGGCCGATCGGGAGGACGATCCCTACTCCGCCTCCGCCACCGCTTCGAGCCTTCCGGCGGCGATGGCGCCCTTGAAGGCCTCCCAGTCCGCGGTGGCGCGGTCCGCGTAGCCCAGGGCGAAGGCCGCCAGGGCGGCCTCGAAGGCCTCCGAATCGCCGAGGTAGCCCGCCAGCCGGGCGGGATCGCCGCTGCGGGCGTGGGCCTTGGCGAGCACGGTAGCGCATAGGGCCGA
>JBGASS010000293.1:0-3772 GCA_044229555.1 Holophagaceae bacterium | reverse complement strand
CACGATCCGCGGGGCGGCGAGGCCCACGCGCTCCCACAGGGGTTCCGTGAGCCTCCAGTAGGCCCGCTCCGCGGGGCCGAGCACCACCGCCGCGGTGGCGGGCAGGAGAAGCTGCTGCATCAGCGGCCGCAGGGCCGCGCCGGGGCTGAGCCACTGCCCGGCGGGGCAGGCGTCGCCGGGCTCCAGGCGCCGCCGCGCGCCGCTGCGGGGGTCGAGGGCGAACCAGGAACCCTGGACGCGGGGATCCAGGGGCACGGCGAGGCGCGCCATCCGGAGCTGCTCTGCCTGGCGGACCAGGTCCGCTTCCAGGTCCAGGCCGCGCCAGCGCTCCAGCTCGCCCTGGATGCCTTCCCGGACCCCAGGATCCGTCGGCGAATAGGCCCGGAGGCCCCGGGACCAGAGGGGCGCGCCGCAAGCGAGGAAGTGGGCGCGCAGGGTGGGTTCCAGGGCCTGGGGCACCTCGCCCCACAGGGCCTCGGCCTCCTCCTGCTGCCGGAAGGTCCAGGGCAGCCACCCGGTGGCGGTGCCCTCCGGCGCCGGGAAGCGGAAACGGTGGTGCTTGAGCCGTGGCCCTTCCAGGCCGACGGTGGCGGCCACTTCCAGGGCGTCGTGATCCTCGTCGGCCATCCAGAAGACCGCCTCGCCGCCGAGGCGGCCGGCTTCGACCTGGGCCGCCAGGGCCTTCACCACCGACAGGGCCGGCGTCCAGCCCGCGCCGATCTGCTGGCCGGTGACCACGAGGGGGCGCGGGTTTTCCATGGAGGAAGCGTACCTTGGAAGGATGGCCGAGCTCACCGTGGAACCCTGGATCCTGCCGCCCCGGCCCGATCTCGCGCGCCTTGCCATGGAGGTGGCGGACGAGCTGGGCGTGGAATCGCTGCGCGCCTGGCCCGAAGCCCGCAAGGGCGGCATCGGCTTCGGCGCCCTGCCGCCCTTCCTGAGCTGGCGGGGCTTTCTGGACGGACGTCCCCACCTGGTGCTCCTCCAGCCCCGGGAAGTCGGCGCCCTGGTGCCCGGCGCGCGGATGGAGCCCCTGCCGCCGCGCTGGCTCGAGGACCTGGACCTGGACGCCCTGGCGCGGCCCCTGGCCCGGCATCCCGCCTGGGGCGCCGCGGTGGCCTCGGTGCACGTGGTGCGGCTCGCGGGGGCGGGAGCGGCCCGGGTGCGCACGGCGGGCGAGGCGGCGCCGGAACTGGTCCGCGCCGTCCTGGAGCGGCTGAGCGAGGTGCGGGTGTGGAGCTTCGCGGACTGAGGGCTCAGGCCAGGCGGGCGGCGACCTCGCGCACCAGCTCCTCCAGCCGCGCCGCGTAGCCCGTCTCGTTGTCGTGCCACCCGAAGACCTTCACGAAGCGGCCGCCGAGGACGCGGGTGAGCTGCAGGTCCATCACCACGCTCTCGGCGCGCCCGCTGAAGTCGCGGCTCACCAGGTCCGGTTCGGCGATGGCGAGGATGTCCGCCAGGGCTCCGGCGGCGGCCTCGCGGTAGGCGGCGTTGAGCTCCTCCACGCCCGCGTCCCGCCGCAGGGTCGCGGTGAGATCCACGAGGTTGACGCTCAGGGTGGGCACCCGCAGGGCCGAGCCGTGGAAGCCGGGCGGCAGCCAGGGCAGGGCGCGGTGCAGCGCCGGCACCGCCGACGAGGTCGTGGGAATGATGCTCTGGAAGGCCGCCCGGGCCCGGCGGCGGTCCGGGTGGGGCAGGTCGAGGAGCTTCTGGTCGTTGGTGGCCACGTGCACGGTGCTCAGGCCCGCGGCCACGAGGCCGAAGCGCTCCTCCAGCACCTGCAGCATGGGACCCGTGGCGTGGGCGGTGCAGCTGGCGTTGCTGATGACGCGGTGGGCGGCGAGGTCGAGGGCCGCGCCGTTGAGGGGCCGGATCGCGGTGAAGTCCGCGTCGGGCCCCGGGGCGGAGATCACCACGTGGGAGACGCCGCCCCGGAGGTGCCGGGCGGCCTCGGCGCGGCGGGTGAAGCGGCCGCTGCTCTCCACCACGAGGCGCGCGTCGAGGGCGTCGAAGGGGATGCGCTCGGGTTCGGTCGCGTGGAACACCCGGATCCGCGCGGCGCCGATCCGGAGCCAGTCCTGGCCCTCCTCCCGGCCGGCCTCGACCTCGAGGGCCTCGGCGCCGTGGACGGAGTCGTGGCGGAGGAGGGCCGCGAGGGTCGCCAGGTCCGCGGGATCGTTCACCGCCGCCAGGGAGGCCGGAGCCGAGGCCGCGAGGCGCTTGAGGAGCAGCCGTCCGATGCGGCCGAGGCCGTTGATCCCGATCATGGCAGGCGCGTCCTGGCTCGGCGGGGCGGGCGGCTAGAGCCGGTCCAGCACGTGGCAGCAGAGGTCCATGAGGCGCGTGGCGTAGCCGAACTCGTTGTCGTACCAGCCGAAGACCTTCACCATCCGCGCGCCCAGGGCCCGGGTGAGGAAGGGGTCGAAGGTGCAGCTGGCCTCGCTGCCGATGAGGTCCACGCTCACCAGCTCGTCCTTCATGACCTCGAGGTAGGGCGCGAGGGGCCCTTCGAGGCTGGCCTTGAGGAAGGCCTCGTTCACGGCCGCCGCGGTGGCGTCGGACTTGAGGATCGCGGTGAGGTCGGTGAGGCTCACGTCCGGAGTGGGCACCCGCACCGCCACGCCGTCCAGCTTCCCCTTGAGGTGGGGCAGGACGAGGCTGATGGCCTTGGCGGCCCCGGTGCTGGTGGGGATCATGGAAAGGGCCGCGGCACGGGCGCGGCGCAGGTCCTTGTGGGGCAGGTCGAGGATCTTCTGGTCGTTGGTGTAGCTGTGCACCGTGGTCATCAGGCCGTATTCGAGGCCGAACGCCGAGTCCAGCACCTGCACCATGGGGGCCAGGCAGTTGGTGGTGCAGCTGGCGTTGCTCAGCACCTTCTCCGCGGCGAGGTCGAGGCTGGCCTCGTTGACGCCCATCACCACCGTGCGGTCCGCGTCGTCCGCCGGCGCGCTGATGATGACGTGGCTCACGCTGCCGTGCAGGTGGGCGGCGGCGTCCTTCTTCTTGGTGAAGAGGCCCGTGCACTCCAGCACCACCTGGGCTCCCAGGGCGCCGAAGGGGATGAGCTGGGGATCCTTCTCCTTGTAGACGCGGATGCGGCGGCCTTCGAGGACGAGGTGGTTGCCGTCGGCGGCCACGGTGAAATCCGCGCGCCCGTGCACGGAGTCGTACTTCATCAGGTGGGCGAGGGTCGCCGCGTCGGTGAGGTCGTTCACCGCCACCACCTGCACGTGGGGCGCCTTCATGAGCTGGCGCAGCACCAGCCGGCCGATGCGGCCCAATCCGTTGATGGCGACTTTCTTCATGGGGCGCTCCAGGCTCTCGGACTCGAGCCAACAGCCTACCGCCGACGGAGCGCCGCCTCCATCACGAGGCCAGGGAGGCCCGCCGCCGCAGGGTGAGGGCCGGGGACTCCAGCTTCTTGGAGAGGGTGTTGCGATGGATGCCGAGGACGCGGGCGGCCGCGCTCTGGTTGCCCTTGTTCGCCGCGACCACCTCCTCGAGGTAGACGCGCTCGAATTCCCGCTTGGCCATGTCCAGGGGAATGCCCTTGCGCACCATTTCGGCCACGAGGCGTCGCAGCTCATCTCGCATGGTCGGGCTCCAACTCAAAAGGGAAGTGCGAACGTAGCACCGCCGACAAGGCGGGGGAAGGGAAGGTTTTTTCTTCCAGGGCCGCCCTCTCTTCCCTTCCTGCGGAAAACCCTGTGGAATACCTGTGGAGTGCAAACGGCCCGACATGCGCAAAACGAAGCTGGTCATCACCATGGGT
>JBGASS010000292.1:0-3813 GCA_044229555.1 Holophagaceae bacterium | reverse complement strand
GAGCTGTCCCCGGTGCCGGCGGCCACGTCCAGGTAGCGCAGCCCGGCGGCCGCGCCGCTCCGGCGGGCCATGCGCCACCACCAGTAGAAGTCGATGCCGCCGCTGAGGACGTGGTTCAGCAGGTCGTACTTCCCGGCGATGCCGGTGAACATGGCCTGCACCTGCTTGCCTTCGGGCACACCGCCTCCTGGCCTCGATCATCCCAGTTTCGGCGCCCCGGCCCAAACGAAGGCCCCCGACCGGGGGCCTTCGCGCGGATCGGCCGGCTTCAATTGCGCCGGATCTCCCGGCTCTCGCCGCGGGAGGGCGGCGAGGAGGGACGTTCGCTGTGGGACGGGGCCGGACTGGAAGGGCGCTCGCTGCGGGAGGGCGGAGGGCTCGAGGGGCGCTCGCTGTGGGAGGGCGCGGGGCGCTCCTGCCGCTCGATCCGCCGCTCCGGTGGCCGTTCCGGCTGGCGTTCCTGCCGCCATTCGTTGCGCTCCTCCCTCGGGCGCTCCCGGGGAGGATCGGGGCGGCGCTCCTCGTAGCGGCGTTCCCTGGGCGTCTCGTTCCCGCGCTCGCGGGGGGCTTCCTCGACGCGGCCGCCCCCCTGGGGACGATCCATCCGGTCGCGCGTCGAGGGGCCCGGCGTCCGCTCCGCGCCACGATCCGTGGGGCGGGGCGTTTCCCGGCCGCTCTCGCCGGGGCGGTCCCGGAATTCGAGGCGACGGCTGTCGCTGCCGCGGGGATCGGTCCGCACCGGCGTGTCCCCGGTGCTGGGACGGTCCGCCATGTCCCGGACCCGGGGGCCCGTGCTGCGCAGGCTGCGATCCTCGAAGGGGCGGGGCTGGTGCCCCTCGGTCCCGAGGGTCCGTCCCCCGCCGGGCCCCGTCGCGCCTCCGCCGCCCGCCGGACGGCTCACGTGGGTCCGTTCCTGGAGCACATGGCCGGAGGTCTGCAGCTGGCGTCCGTAGGCCGAGAGCCGGTCGTTCTGGACCTGGCGGTCCAGGGCGCGGCTGAACTGGGCGGGATTGCGGAATTCCGCGGAGGTCGCGATGACGGGGCTGGTGCGCCAGGGCGGCGTCACTCCGCGGGCCGCGCCGGTGGTCCAGGTGGTGCTCCCGGTGCCGCGGTTGAAGCTGGAGAAGACATTCCGGTCCACCACCACGCGGTTGTGGAGGCCGACGGTATTGATGTGGTTCACCTGCACCACGTTCCAGCAGTAGCCGCCGTTCCAGGCTCCGTAGCCCCAGTTGCAGGGGGAGTTCCAGTAGCTGAGGGGTGACCACCCGCAGTAGCCGCCGCTCCAGTTCCAGGCCACCCAGGCGGGACTGTAGAAGACGCCGGGGATCCAGTACCAGCCCAGGGAGGCGCCCCAGCCCCAGCGGCCGTGGTGGAAGGTCACGTAGCCCCAGGGATCGTCGCTGATCCAGGTCATGCCGCCCGCATAGGCGCCCCAGCGGCCGCGCCAGTAGGGGCGCCACTCGACGGCGACGCGAGGCCGCCAGCAGGTGCCGACGTCGGGGACGTCCACCCAGTCCCCGTGCTCGTCCAGGTCGTCGGCGTAGGACCGGATCTCCCGGGGCACGTAGTCGGCGGAAAGGCTGCGCCGGGTGACCAGCGCGTCGTCGCACCACTGGTCGAAGCCGTCCATCTCGTAGGTGTTGTAGCTGCGCACGCGGTCCAGGCTGTCCTGGGCGCTGTAGATGGTCAGGCGCTCGCCGGCGCCGAGGGCGGCCTTGTCCCGTTCGTTGCTGTAGGTGCCGCGGCCGGCGTGGAGCTTGAAGCGGGTGACCCGGTCCCGGTCCACTTCCAGGGTGGCGCTGCCCCGGTCGGAGAGGCTGGCGGTGCCCGTGGGCGTGTCGATGCGGAAGCGGGCGTCCCCGGCGCTGGAGAGGTTCACCCGCATCCGTCCGTAGTCGAGCCGGAGCAGCACCTGCCGCGCGCCATCCCGCCCCGTGAAGAGCGAGGCCACCTGGAAGCGGGTGTTCGCCCCGAAGGCGATGCGGGAGCCGTCGCCGAGTTGCAGCACACCACGGCCGCGGCTTTCCACGACGTCGCCTTCGGTGACGGGGATGCCCCGGGTAAGCACTTCCTCGGCCTCGCCGGCCTTGCGGATCCGCACATCGCCTTCCAGCACCTTGACCTGGGCGTAGCGGTCCGGGGATTCGCCGGCGTATTCGTCGTCCGGCGCCGGGGCGGGGGCCTGGGCCCGGGCCGCCGGCGCCACCAGGGCGATGCCGGAAAGCGCGAGGAGGGCGGTCAGGGATCGGGAATTCCGGGCGTGGATCATGGCTTCCTCCGTAGAGACCGGCGCGTCCTGCTGGGCTGAAGCTCCCATGGACAGGATCGCATTCCAAGCGGTGAATGCCAGGGTTGTGCCAGGACACGAGAAGACCGGAATTCAATCCTTTGGAAAAGGCTGGAAGGCCGTGCCTCGCCGCCCCTCCTTGGCGGGCTGGGCCAGCCTCAGCAGCTGGGGCAGGAGGCCGGGCCAGGACAGGCTCCAGCGCCGCTGGCCTTGGCGGGCCGCCTCGAGCCCCGCCCTTTCCCGCAGCTCGAGGTGATCCGGCCAGAAGACCAGCTCCGGATCGCTGACCGGCGGCAGGGCGAGGTATTGCACCCGGGCCGTGGCGGGATGCACCACCGTGAGGATCCGTTCCCCCTCGTCGAGGATCCAGAGGAGCCCCTCCAGGCCCGGCCTGAAATCCGCCATCCCCCAGGGAAGCTCACTGGCTCCCCTGCTCAGGACCGTGCTGGCCGGGAACTCGAGCCGGGAAGCGCCGGGCTCCACGTCCCGGCCCCCGTCCTTCCACATCCGCGCCACCCGGCCGGGGAGTCCGATCTTCAGGCGCAGCACGCCGCGGCGGTCGAGGATCCGGAGGCACCCGTCCGTCTCGAAGCGGGCCTGCAGCCCAGGACCGCTGAGGGGCACGGGTTCCGGCAAGGGCGGTGGCGCGCCGAAGGGCCCCTCCGGCAAGGCCTGCCAGGGCGGCATGGACTGGACCGCCTCCCAGGGCAGCCGCTTCTCGCGGGAGGGCGCGGGGGCCTGGGCCGGCGCCCAAAAGGCGGCCGCCGCGAGCAGGCCGCCGGTCAGGACGCGGGAGCCCAGCCGCACAGGGCCTCCAGGTTCCGGGTGGTGGCTTCGGCGATGCGGGCGGGGGTCACGCCCCGGAGCTCCGCCACCGCCTCGGCGGTGTAGCGGACGAAGCCGGGCTCGTTGGGCTTGCCCCGGTAGGGCACCGGCGCCAGGAAGGGGGCGTCGGTCTCCACCAGGATCCGCTCCTCCGGCGCCCAGGCCGCCACCGCCCGCACCGCCTCGGCCTTCCGGAAGGTCACGATGCCGGAAAAGCTCAGGTAGAACCCGAGGTCCAGCGCCCCTTCCGCGAAGGCCAGGTCCTCCGAGAAGCAGTGGATGATGCCGCGGGCGCCCTCGGCGCCCTCCTCCCGCAGGATCCGGAGGGTGTCCCCCGGTGCGCTCCGGGTGTGGATCATCAGGGGCTTGCCCACCCGGAGGGCCAGGCGGATCTGCGACCGGAAGACCCGCTCCTGCTGGTCCCGCGGGCTCAGGTCGTAGTGCCAGTCGAGCCCCGTCTCCCCCACGAAGCGGACGCTGGGATCGGACACGAGCGCTTCCAGGGCCGCCTCCGTGCCGGCCTCCCAGGTCCGGGCCTCGTGGGGATGGACCCCCAGGCTGGCCTGGATCCCCGGAACCGTGCGGGCGAGGTCGAGGACCCGCGCCGAATCCTCCAGATCCGTGCCCACCGCCACGAAGCCGGAGACCCCCGCCTGCCTCGCCCGCTCCAGGGTCGCCTCGATCTCGGATTCCGCCAG
>JBGASS010000291.1:0-3819 GCA_044229555.1 Holophagaceae bacterium | reverse complement strand
AAGCCCCTTCGCCGTCTCGCCGGAGGGGACGCGCATCGCCTTCATCGCCCGCGGCCCGGACGACCGGGATTCGATCTGGGTCCGGTCCCTGGCGGACATGACGCCCGTCCTGCTCAAGGGAACCGAAGGAGCCTCGTCCCCCTTCTGGTCCCCGGACGGCCAGTCCCTCGCGTTCTTCACCGACGGGAAACTGAAGCGGCTCGAGCTCTCGGGGGGAGCTTCCGTCACCCTTTGCGACGCCCCCTTCCCCTATCCCTCGGGCTCCTGGGGCAGCCGGCGCACGATCCTCTTCTCGGGGGTCACGAGCCAGGTCATCAGCCTCGTTCCGGAATCCGGCGGCGCTTCCCGGGTCGTGCTGAAGGCCGACGCCGCCCGGGGCGAGCGGTTCATCCGCTGGCCGAGCTTCCTTCCGGATGGGCGCCATTTCCTGTACCTGGGGAGCGGCGATTCCGAGGAGCTGACCCGCCTCCAGGTGGCGAACGCCGAAGACGGCTCGACGGCTCCGCTCCTGGCGAACTGCTCCCGGGCGCAGTACGTCCCCGCCGGGGGCACCGGCTTCCTGCTCTTCGCCCGGGACGGCAACCTCATGGCGCAGCCCTTCGACTGCGACGGCCGGAAGCTCTTGGGCGAGGCCGCCACCACCGGGCAGGAGGTCTGGCAGCACGTCTTCATCGGCACCGGCCGCTTTTCGGCCTCGGCCAACGGCGTGCTCGCGTCCCGGGGCATGGAGGGCCTCACGCGCCTCGCCTGGATCGACCGGAACGGGCATCCAGGCGGCTCAATCGCGTCGCCCGCCCGGTTCGAGGCCCTGCGCTTCGCCCCCGATTCCCGGAAGCTGGTCCTCAGCCAGACCGATCCACGCCGGGGGACGCGGGACCTCTTCGTCGGCGACGCGTCCCGAGGGGTCTTCACGCGCCTGGAACTGGGCCGGGACGACTATTCCAGCCCCGTCTGGTCCCCGGACGCGAGCCAACTCGCCCTCAGCGTCGGCCAAGTCAACCAGCCCCCCACCCTGCACACGCTGACCCTGCGCGCCGCCGGAACTCCCGCTCCCCTCGTTCCCGCCGGAGGGATCCACCTGCCGGAGGACTGGTCCGCGGACGGCCGCTTCCTCCTCTACTTCGCCGCCCGCGCCGAGTCCGGCAGCGGCCTCTGGGTCAAGGAAATCGCGGCCGCGAGCAAGCCGGTCAAGTACCTGTCCGTGCCGGAAACCAGCTACGGGACGTCGGCCCGCTTCTCGCCTGATGGGCGGTGGATCGCCTTTTCCGCCCCGGAATCCGGCCGCGGCGAGATCCACCTGGCGCCCTTCCCGGACCCGGGGGAGCAGATCCGCGTTTCCGCCGGCGGCGGCACGCGCCCCCGGTGGCGGCGGGATGGACGCGAACTCTACTACGTCTCCGCGAACAACGAGATGGTCGCCGTCCCGGTCCGGCTGGGTCCAAGAACGGTTCCTGGTGATCGAGAACCTCCCCTCCCAGGAGGCGGACGCCATCTTCCTGACCTTGAACTGGACCTCCCAGCTGCGCCGCTAGCTAGCCCACCGGACCTGTCGCCGGCACCGCCCCGAACACGTCCGTCATCCGCTCCCGCCGCAATCGCATGACGTGGTCCCGCAGCCCGGCGGCCTCCTCGAACTTCATCTGGCCAGCGAGGTCGCGCATCTTCTTCTCGAGGGCGGCGACGCCCTTCTCGAAGCCCTTGTCGTCCAGGTAGAGGATGGGATCCTCGGCGGTCTGCTCCCGGGGCACGGTGATGAACTCCCGGGCCAGGGCCTCTCCCATGACGTCGTCCAGGGCGCGCTTCACGGTCTCCGGGGTGATGCCGTGGGCTTCGTTGTGGGCCAGCTGCTTGGTGCGGCGGCGCCCGGTCTCGCCCAGGGCGGCGACCAGCGACTTGGTCATCACGTCGGCGTAGCAGATGGCCTTGCCGTTCACGTTGCGGGCGGCGCGGCCGATGGTCTGGATCAGCGAGCGGGTGTTGCGGAGGAAACCCTCCTTGTCCGCGTCGAGGATGGCGACGAGGGAGACTTCCGGCAGGTCCAGGCCCTCCCTCAGCAGGTTGATGCCCACCAGCACGTCGAAGTCGCCCCGGCGCAGGCCCTTGAGGAGTTCGACCCGCTCCAGGGTGTCGATCTCGCTGTGGAGGTACTGGCACTTCACGCCCACCTCCTGGTAGAAGGCGGTGAGCTGCTCCGCGAGCTTCTTGGTGAGTACCGTCACCAGCACCCGCTCGTCCCTGGCCACCACGGTGCGGATCTCCGCCAGCAGGTCGTCCACCTGGTTGCCCACGGGGCGCACTTCCACGACGGGATCCACGAGGCCCGTGGGCCGCACCACCTGCTCCACGATGACGCCGCCGCTCTGTGCCAGCTCGTAGTCGCCGGGCGTCGCGCTGACGTAGACCACCTGCTTCACCCGTTGCTCGAACTCCTCGAACTGGAGGGGCCGGTTGTCCAGGGCCGAGGGCAGGCGGAAGCCGTAGTCCACGAGCGTCGTCTTGCGGCTGCGGTCCCCGTTGTACATGCCGTGGAGCTGGCCTGTGGCCACGTGGCTCTCGTCCATGAAGAGGACGAAGTCGTCGGGGAAGTAGTCGATCAAGGTGTGGGGCGGCTCCCCGGGCTGGCGGCCGTCCAGGAAGCGGGAGTAGTTCTCGATGCCCGAGCACATGCCCATCTCCTTGAGCATCTCGATGTCGTAGATGGTGCGCTGGTGCAGGCGCTGCAGCTCCACGATCTTATTCTCCGAGCGCAGCACGTTCTCCCGCTCCTCCAGCTCCTCCTTGATGGCGCGGATGGCCACCTTCAGCTTGTCCTCCGGGGTCACGTAGTGGGTCTTCGGCCAGATGGTGAGCTCGTCCAGCTTCTCGACGACGGTGCCCCGCAGGGAATCGATCTTGGAGAGGCGCTCGATCTCGTCGCCGAAGAGCTCGATGCGGTAGGCCAGGTCCTCGTAGGCGGGATAGACCTCGATGACGTCGCCGCGCACCCGGAACACGCCGGGCTCGAAGCTCATCTGGTTGCGGGTGTACTGGATGGCGACGAGGTCCCGGAGCAGCATGGCCCGGTCCTTGGCGCCGCCGACCTTCAGGTTCACGCTGAGGTTCAGGTAGGAGCTGGGGTCGCCGAGGCCGTAGATGCAGCTCACGGACGCGATCACCAGGGTGTCCCGGCGCTCCAGCAGGTTGCGCGTCGCGCTGAGGCGCAGCTTCTCCAGCTCCTCGTTGATCTTGGCGTCCTTGTCGATGAAGAGGTCCCGCTCGGGCACGTAGGCCTCGGGCTGGTAGTAGTCGTAGTAGCTGACAAAGTACTCGACGGCGTTCTCCGGGAAGAACTGCTTGAACTCCGAGAAGAGCTGGGCCGCGAGGGTCTTGTTGGGGGCGAAGATCAGCGCCGGCCGGTTCAGCTTCGCGATGGTGGCCGCCATGGTGTAGGTCTTCCCCGACCCAGTCACCCCCAGCAGCGTCTGGCAGCGGTCCCCCGCCTCGATGCCCGCCACCAGCGCGGCGATGGCTTCGGGCTGGTCGCCGGCGGGGTCGTAGGGGGCGTGGAGCACGAAGGGTTTGTGGATCGGCATGGGGGCATTATCCCGGAAGGGGGAGGGAACGTGCCGGCCCAACCTGGATGTCCCGCCTGTGACGGGCAGCTGGTCCCGAAGCAGCAAGGCCCGGTTGGGTAAAAAAGAGGTTCTTCGCGGATCTGCGGGGTGAGTAGGTAGGCAGGGGGCCGTTCAGGCATCTTGGGCTTGTCGACAGTCCGAGATGAAAGGGGGTTCCCCTGCCTGGTTCTGAGCTTATGTCCCGCCTGGGCGGGTGGGAAGGGTA
>JBGASS010000290.1:0-4717 GCA_044229555.1 Holophagaceae bacterium | reverse complement strand
AGCGGCCACGTGGTGGAGACCCAGGGCCGCACCGACGCCTTCTCCGTGCAGGACGTCCACTAGGTCCCGACCGACCCAAGCGGGGCCGCCCTCACGGGATCCGGGCCAGCATCCTCGAGGCGTCCGCGTCTCCGACGAGCCCGTCCCCGTCCAGGTCCCCGGCGGAGTCGTAGAGGGGCTGCCCCGCGGCGGCGCCGAAGGCCCTCGCGAGGCGGGCGAGGTCCAGCACGTCCACCACGCCGTCGCCGTCGGCGTCCGCGCTGCGCCAGACCTTCACGGCCCGGCTGGCGGTGTTGGCCGGGTTCCCGGCCTCCGTCGCGACCACATGGAAGGACCCGGGGCCCGATGGAGCCAGGTAGAGGCCCGAACCGCTGATGGTGCCTCCCGCGGCCCCCTCCTGGACGCTCCAGGCCACCGCCAGGGTGGGTGCGCCCCCCAGGGTGGCGCTGAACTGCACGGTGGCGCCCGTGTCGGTTTCGGGAGCCTCGGGGGTGACCCCCAGGACGGGAGCGGCCAGGCTGAGTTCCCAGAGCCCGCGGCCCCAGGTGGCCACCCGCAGGAAGGCGCCGCCGGGGTCCACGTAGAGGTCCCGCACGCCCACGAGGGGCAGTCCGGCTCCGTAGCGGGCCCAGGTGCCGCCGCCGTCCACGCTGCGGTAGAGGCCGAGGTCCGTGCCGGCGAAGAGCTCGTTGCGGTCCCAGGGGGCGTTCTGCACCACGTGCACCGGCACGCCGAAGGGGAAGCCGTTGGCGGCGCTGTCAAGGGCCGTCCAGGAGGCGCCGCGGTTCGCGCTGCGCCAGAGGTGGTTGGCGGTCGCGTTCACCGCCGCCGAGGCCACGTAGAGGGTGGCGGCGTCCGTGGTGTCGAACCAGGCGGAGCTGAGGGACGAGCCGGAATTCGGGATGGCCCCGAACGGGCTCCAGGCCCCGCCCCCGTTCGCGGTCACCCAGCCGCTGCTGCTCGCGGTGACCACGCAGAGGGAATTGCCGTCGGTCCGCGAGGCCGCCATGTTCCGGATGATGAAGGAGGGGTTGTACCCGTTCATGGGCACGGCGGACCAGTTCAGCCCGAAGTCCGTGCTCTTCCAGACGCCGGTGCGCCCCGGGTGTCGACCGCGTTCCCGGTGGGATCCGCGCCGCCCAGGACGAGCCGGAAAGGAGCACAGACTGAGCTGTTCCCCGGGGAGGGCAGGCCCGCCTTGAGAGGGCCCAGGTGGCGCCGCCGTTGGAGGATCGGGAAGGTGAAGTTGAACTGCCCACCCCCATCAGGTTGCCGTCCAGGGGATGTGATCACGGTGCCGAAGCCGTCCCCGGCGAGGCTGTCCCTGCTGGCCTGCACCGCCTCGGGGGAAGAAGCTGCTGGCGGCGAGGCTCCTGGCCCTCGTCCTGCCGCACGATGATGCCGTTGTCCTGCAGGCCTGCGGGTGCCGCCAGCGCGCGTCCGGCGGCGTGGCGGCGGGGGTGGAGCCCAGGTGGTAGATGAGCTGGGTGGCCAGGCCCTTGTTGCGCCGGTGGTCCAGGAAGGCCGGATCGCACCCGACGTCCCAGGGGCGCTGGGGATGGGCGAGTGGTCGGGCTGGCGGAGGATGCCTGCCGCCGTCGCTGCTGAGGTACAGCGTCTTGGGCCCCGCCTTGGCCCAGGCGGTCACGCAAGGGTCCGCGTGGCTGTAGACCCGGGTGAACCCGCCCCAGTGGGGTGACCCGCTCCAGGAGGCGCCGCCGTTCTGGGTGCGGTAGAGGGCGAGGTTGGCCCCCACGAAGACCTCTGGGGATCCGCGGGGCCCACGGCGAGGCCCTGGTTGCGGGTGCCCTGGCCGCCGTCGTAGGGCATGTCGGGGCTGTTTCTCAAGGTGGGGTCGCTGTCCCAGCCGCTGCCCTGGAAGAGGCTGCCGGCTTCCGTGGGGGCCGCCACGAAGGGGTCCAGCTGCGGCCCTTGTCGTCGCTCCGCGCAGCCCGCGGGCCAGGTTCCCCGGTGTTGCAGAGACGCCCCAGACCCGGGTGGAACTGGCGGGGCTGACCTCCACGGAGATGCGGCTCGCGCCCAGTCCCGCCACGCTGGCGTCGAGGGCGGCGGCGGTCCAGGTGGCGCCCTGGTCCGCGCTCCAGAAGATCTGCCCGTTGCGGGTGCAGACCAGGTCGCTTCCCGTGACGGCCCGGATTGACCAGGCGGCTCCCGACGTCGAGCCGCCGAGGGACAGGTTGGTGAAGCTGGCCCCGCCGTCGGTGCTGCGCCACAGCCCCGCGTTGGTGCCCACGAGGATCACGCCGGCATGGAGGGCCAGCAGGTCCAGGGTCCGCGTCGCCGTGCCGAGGTTCAGGCCCGCGCTCCAGGTGGCTCCCGCGTCCCGGCTCACATAGAAGCCCCGGGAATCGGTGCCGTGGGGATCGCCCATGCCGGCGTAGAGCGTGGCCGGGTCCGCCGGGCTGAGGGCGATGGCGCCGATGCTGAGGTTGCCCGCGGCGCTGCTGGAGGGCAGGGCGTCGCCGAGGGATTCCCAATTCCAGTCGCCGCTGGAGGCCGGATCCGCGTTGGCGCAGCGGAAGATGCCGGACTGGGTGGCGACGTAGAGGATTCGGGGATCGGTGGGATGGACGGCCAGGGAGGTGATGCGCCCGCCGTCGTTGTCCGGCGCGATGCGCAGGACGGTCTGGTGGCGGGGCCCCAGGTTGCGCCAGGCGGGAACCGCGGCGGCCTCGGCGCCCCGGGCGAAGAGGGGGCGCCAGGCCGCGGCTTCCCGGGCGGCGAGCCGGGCCTTGAAGTCCAGGTATTCGGCTGTCGGCCGGCCGCCGCTCCAGGCCAGCTGGGCCTCCTCGCGGCGCTCCGCGTGGTCGGCGCCCTCCCGGCCCGCGCCCTGGGCCGCGAGGGGAACCGCGGCGGCGAGGAGGAGGGAGAGGGCGGGGGCGTGGCACATCGCGGTTCCGAGGGAGGATTCCAGTCTAGACCGCGGAAGGCGTCTGGAAGGCCGCGCCGCCTTCGCTACACTTCAGGCTTCCCGCCCCCAGGACGAACAGGAGAACCGCATGGCCGAGCCGCTGGTGATCGCGAAGGCAGGGGAGCGGGAACTGGCCCTGCACCCCCGCATGGCCAACCGCCACGGCCTGATCGCCGGCGCCACGGGGACCGGAAAGACCGTCAGCCTGCGGGTCATCGCGGAGCACTTCAGCCGCATCGGCGTGCCGGTCTTCCTGGCGGACATCAAGGGCGACCTCTCGGGCATGGCCAAGGCCGGCGCGGAGAATCCCAAGCTCAAGGAGCGGCAAGCGCTGTTGAAGCTCGAGACCCTCGAATTCGGCGCCAGTCCGGTGGCCTTCTGGGACGTCTTCGGCGAGCAGGGCCATCCCGTGCGCGCCACGGTGAGCGAGATGGGGCCCTTGCTCATCGCGCGCCTGCTGAACCTGAACGAGATCCAGGAGGGCGTGCTCACCATGGCCTTCCGCATCGCCGACGACAGCGGCCTTCTGCTGCTGGACCTGAAGGACCTCCGGGCCATGGTGCAGTTCGTGGGGGATCACGCCGCGGAGTTCAAGACGCAGTACGGAAACGTGTCCCCCGCCAGCGTGGGCGCCATCCAGCGGGGCCTGCTGGCCCTGGAGGAGCAGGGGGCGGAGCAGTTCTTCGGCGAGCCGGCGCTGAACCTCGAGGATCTGATGCAGACCGACGCCTCGGGTAAGGGCGTCGTCAACATCCTCGCGGCGGACAAGCTCATCAACGCGCCCAAGCTCTACGCCACCTTCCTGCTGTGGCTCCTCAGCGAGCTTTTCGAGCAGCTGCCGGAGGTCGGCGATCCGGAGAAGCCCAAGCTGGCCTTCTTCTTCGACGAGGCCCACCTGCTCTTCGAGGACGCCCCCGACGCCCTGCTCACCAAGATCGAGCAGGTGGTGCGGCTGGTGCGCTCCAAGGGCGTGGGCATCTACTTCTGCACCCAGAACCCCCTGGACGTGCCCGACAAGGTCCTGGGCCAGCTCGGCAACCGGGTCCAGCACGCCCTGCGGGCCTTCACCCCCCGGGACCAGAAGGCCGTGAAGGCCGCTGCCGAGACCTTCCGCGCCAACGCCGGCGTGGACGTCGAGGAGGCCATCACCCAGCTCGCCGTGGGCGAGGCCCTGGTGAGCTTCCTCGACGAGAAGGGCACCCCCGTGCCCGTGGAGCGCGCCCTCGTGATGCCGCCCCGCAGCCAGTTCCCGCCCATCACCCCCGAGGAGCGCAAGGCCGTGCTCGCCGGCTCCCTGGTGGCTGGCGTCTACGAGAAGGCCGTGGACCGGGAGAGCGCCTTCGAACTGCTGAAGGCCAAGGCCGAAGCCTCCGCCAAGCAGGCCGAGGCCGCCAAGGTGCAGACCGAGGCGGAAAAGGCCGAGCGGGCAGAGAACCGGGAGAGCGGCCGCCAGGGCTTCATGGAGGCCTTCGGCAAGAGCGCCGTCCGCGCCGCGGGCTCGGCCATCGGGCGACAGGTCATTCGCGGCGTGCTGGGCGGGCTCTTCGGGGGCGGGAAGAAGAAGGGCGGGCTGTTCGGGTGATCGTGTCTGTCGAGAATCCGAAGCGCGCTCCGAGCCCTCACCTGCGGGAGCCGGAGGTCCGATGAGGAGGTTCGTCATCGGATTGATCGCCGCCACGATCGCCGGGTTCCTGGTCCTGGGAGGCATTGCTGGCAGCTATCTGGGCGAGCACCTTAACGGGAAGGAGGACTGGAACCGATGGAAGGCCGAGCGCATCGCCAAGG
>JBGASS010000289.1:0-3859 GCA_044229555.1 Holophagaceae bacterium | reverse complement strand
CGGGTGCGCCCACATGGCGGTGTTCATGGCCGGGGCCCAGAGCACCGGCGCCCGGGTGGCGAGGAGCACGGTGCTGAGCAGATCGCCGGCGAGGCCGTTCGCGGTCTTGCCCAGGCTGTTCGCCGTGGCCGGCACCACCGCGACCAGGTCCGCCCAGCGCGCCAGGTCGATGTGCTCCACCACCGGATTGGCCCGCCACTCGCCGAGGTCCGGGTTGGCGCCGAAGACGGGCTGGCCCGTGAGCGAAGCCAGCGTGAGGGGCGTGATGAACCGCGCACCGGCTTCCGTGAGCACGCAGCGGACGGCGTGCCCCTGGCGCGTGAGGAGGCGCGCCACCTCGGCGGCCTTGTAGGCCGCGATGCCGCCGGTGATGCCGAGGAGGATGTTCATGGGGTGGGAAACTCCGGTGGCTTCATCTTGACCTCGGAGGCCACGCCCCGCACCTCACACCGCTCCCTTCAGCCCCAGCAGCTTCCGGATCAGCCCCAGCTGCCCGAGGTGGTAGCTCTCGTGGGAGAAGAGGAACGCCATGACCTGCTCCAGGGGCTGGTCGGTCTTGGTGGCGGGGTTGGGCGTGGGCCGGTCCCAGTCGTCGATCGCCTGGATCGCGGCCTTGAAGGGCGCGTCGGTGGCCTTGAAGGCCTCCACCAGGGCGCTGTAGGCGAGGCCGCCCTGATCCCCCGTGGCGGTAGGCCAGGCAGACCGGGTCCTCGGGCTGGGGGGCGCCCAGGAGCTTCAGGATTCCCCGCCGGGTCTTCACCAGGTGGCCGAGGATCCAGGCCGGCGATGCGACGCCTTCCGCCGGCCGCCGGGCCGCCAGCTCGTCCGTGAGCCCCGCGCTGTTGAGGTCGAGCATGTACAGGCTGCCCTTGAAGCAGCTGCGCCAGAGGTGTCCGCGTTCCATGGAGGCTCCCGGTCCCGAGGGTTTCGGTCCCCCCATCTTGCCCGCAGGACCGCCCGGCCTCGTGACATGAATCCACCGGCCCCGTGGAAAGCTGGAGCCATGCGCGACCCTGCCCTTCCCGAAGCCCGGTTCACGGCCTTCATCGCCGAGCACCATGTCCTCGCCCTGGCGGTGGCGAAGGGGAACGTCCCCTGGTGCGCCTCCTGCTACTACGCCTATCTCGAAGACCTCAACCGCTTCGTCATCGCGTCGGACCCGGACACGCGGCACATGCGGGAGGCCCTGGAAGCCGCAGCTCCGCGGGTGGCCTGGGCCATCGCCCTGGAGACCAGGGCCGTCGGGAAGATCCGCGGCCTCCAGGCCGCCGGCGCCCTCGTCCCCTTGAAGGGCGCGGCCCTGGCGAAGGCCAAGGCCGCGTACCTGGACTGCTTTCCCATGGCGCGCCTGATGCCCCGCCTGCACCTGTGGGGCCTCGACGCGGACCTCCTCCAGCTCACCGACAACCGCCTCGGCTTCGGAACGAAGCTGGTGTGGCAGCGCGGCGGCGAGGGCCCCTGAGGGGCGGAAACCCAGGAAATCCGTGGATCCGGGGCCCTTCGCGTGGTAGAGTCCTTGGTTCCGAGGTACCCATGACCCGCACCATCGTCCACATTCCCGAAGAGATCGCGAACAAGTACCGCTTCGTGGTCGTCAGCGGCAAGCGTTGCGACCAGCTCCAGCGCGGCGCCTACCCGAAGGTGGAAGTCACCGTCCCCGTGAGCCGCCTGGGCCATCCCCAGGAGGCCCCCAAGCTCGCGAGCTTCTGGTCCCAGGTTTCCGTCCGCGAAGTCGAAGAAAGCCGCATCGCCTTCGAGGAGCCCGAGGTCATCACCCTCGACTACACCATCGAGGCCCCCATCTCCGTCGAGTAGGCCCCGCGCGATTCCACGAAGGCCCCGCAAGGGGCCTTCGCCGCGTCCAGGGGATTGTTTCAACGCTTGATGAATATTTGGGTTGCGGCGCCCTGTCGCCGGCCCTAGCATTCAACAATCGTTGAACAGGTAGCCCCTTGCCCAAGACCGGATCCACCAAGCCATTGAAACCCCGCGGCCCCAAGCCCGCGAAGGTGGACACGGACCGGATCCTGGAGGCGGCCCGGCGGGTCTTCTCCCTGGAGGGGCTGAAGGGCAGCTCCATCCGCGCCATCGCCCGGGAGGCGGGCTGCGACCCGGCGCTGATCTACTACCACTTCGACAGCAAGGAAACGATGTTCCTGGCCCTGGTGGAGCGGAAGATCGCGCCCCTGGCGGTGGACCTGGCGGCCCTCTCCACCCCGGCCGACCTGCGCCCCTCCTCCCTTCGGCTCTGGGACGTGCTGCAGACCTACAAGGCCCATTTCAGCTGCGACGCCGGCTTCCGGTCCATGCTCCGGGGCGAGATCCTCCGGGGCGCCGAAGGCACCCGGGACGCCATGGCCGCCCACATCCGCCGCTCCGCCGGAAACATCTGGGAGATCCTCCGCCAGGGCCAGGCCCGGGGCGACCTCCGCCCGGACCTGCATCCGCCCCTGGTCACCTTCTTCTTCATCCGCACCTACATGGAGATCCTGGACCTGATCCCCGTCATGGGGCCGCGGGTGGACCTCGTGGATCCGGCCCAGGCCCTGCCCGCGGCGGAGCGGGCCTGGTTCCGGCTCTTCTGGCGCGGGGTCGCGGCGGATTCCGCCCTGGTCCTGCCCCCGGGCCCCTGGGACGAGAACCCGGGACCCGACCGACCGGAGCACCCATGAAACGCGTCCTCGCCCCTTTGTTCCTCGCCCTGCTGGCCGCCTGCGGCCGGAACCGGGAGCCCGTGCTCAACGGCCGGGTGGAGGCCTACCTGACGGACCTCGGCCCCCGGGTCGCCGGGCGGCTGGTGGAGCTGAAGGTGGTGGAAGGCCAGCGGGTGAAGGCCGGGGAGCTCCTGGCCCGGGTCTCCGCCGAGGAGCTGGACGCCGCCGTGGCCCGGGACCTGGCCGCCCTCCAGATGGCCGAGGCCCGGGAACTGGAGGCCGCCAACGGCACCCGCGCCGAGGACCTCGCCCAGGGCGAGGCCAGGGTGCGGGATGCGGAAGCCGCCCTGCGCCTGGCGGAGGAGAACCAGAAGCGCGCGTCGCGGCTCTTCCGGGACGGCGTGCTGAGCCAGGCGGAGCTCGACCGGGCCCAGACCGAGCGGGACCGGGCCCTGGCGAACCTGAACCTGGCCGCGAAGGCCCTGGCCGAACTGCGGGCCGGACTGCGCTCCGAGCAGCGCCTCGGCGTCAACGCCGATGCCCGCCGGGCCAAGGCCGTGCTGGCCCAGAGCCAGGCGCAGGCGAGGTTCACGGAGATTCGCGCCCCCTTCGATGGCCTCGTGGTGCACCGCCTCCGGGAGGTCGGCTCTGTGCTGAGCGCGGGCCAGAGCGTCCTCACCCTCGGCCGCCTGGACACGCTCTGGGTGCGGGTCTACCTGCCCCAGGCCTTCCAGGCCAAGGCCCGCATCGGCCAGGCGGTGGAGGTGCAGACCGCCGACAAGCGCGTCTTTCCCGCCACCCTGGACGAGATCTCCAGCGAAGCCGAGTTCACCCCGAAGATGGTGGAGACCAAGGAGGAGCGCGTGAACCTGGTCTACCCGGCCCGGGTGCATCTCAAGGACGGCTTCGACAAGGGCCTGGTGCCCGGGCTTTCCGTGGACGTGCGGTTCAAGGTCCAGCCGTGAACTCCGGAGACGGGGCCGCCAGCCTGCTGCGGGCGGAGCGCCTGGCCTGCACCTACCGAAACGGCACGAAGGCGGTGAAGGGCCTGGACCTGGCGCTGCGGGCGGGAGACCTCGTGGGGCTCATCGGGCCCGACGGCGCCGGCAAGACCAGCACCTTCCGCATGCTCATGGGCCTGCAGACGCCGACCTCCGGAACCCTGGAGATCGCGGTGCCTCCGGACCAGGTGGCCTACGTGCCCC
>JBGASS010000288.1:0-3848 GCA_044229555.1 Holophagaceae bacterium | reverse complement strand
GCACCGTGATGGGTCGCATGATGTCCTCCGGGAGGTCTTGCATTTTCGCATGGAACGGGAGCCGGGCCCCGCCCGGGGGAGGGGCGGGCCGGCTGGCTCCGGAAAACGGCCCTTGGAGGCCTGGGCCGCCCTTGCTACACTGGACGGCCGCGGGCGTATAACTCAGCGGTAGAGTGCTACCTTCACACGGTAGAAGTCCCAGGTTCGAATCCTGGTACGCCCACCACAAGGCCCTGAAGCCCTTCAGGGCCTTTGATTTGAACCTCAGGAGCTCCCGATGCCCTTCATCAACGCGACCCAGGTCCGCGCCGGCATGATCATCAACTTCGAGAACGAGCTGTGCCGCGTGATCTCCGTGGAGCACCAGACCCCCGGCAACTTGCCCGCCCGCATCGTCACCAAGATGAAGCGGCTCAAGGACGGCATCAACCGGGAGAACCGCTTCGGCTCCAGCGACAAGATCGACAAGGCCAGCCTCGAGCAGCACACCATGGAGTACCTGTACGAGGACGGCGACCACCTCGTCTTCATGAACAACGAGACCTATGAGCAGCTGGAAGTAAGCAAGGACGTCCTCGGCGACGACCTGGTCTTCCTGCAGCCCAACATGGCCGTCGAGCTGGAGTTCTACGAAGGCCAGGCCCTCAGCGGCGTCATGCCCGCCAGCGTGGTGCTCGAGATCGTCGAGACCGCCCCTGTCATGAAGAACGCCAACGCCACCGGCAGCTACAAGCCCGCCCAGCTCGAGAACGGCATCACAGTCGGCGTGCCCCCCTACATCGAGACCGGGGAGAAGATCCGCGTGAACACGGTGGAGCGGACCTACATGGAGCGGGTGAAGTAGGCCTTCCACCGACAAGCCACTGGACGCGCGTTGCCTGGGTCCGGAACGGGGACCGGGCGCCAGGTCGATGCCCATCGCTGGAAACCCGTGTGAACTTGCTCACCCCAGGGCCGCCTTTCGCCTCCAGGAGCAGTTCAGGAGGGCGCCGTCCTCCGATCAGAATGGCCGCTATTCAGGGCCGGGGCGGTTTCGAGCGGCCGGGGCGCCCGGGGGGGGCTGATGTGCTCAATCCGATGGGCGCTTGGAACCCAAGACCAAGCAGGGGCAACAACAGCAGGGACTGAAGAGGCGGGGACGCGGGGTCTCCGGAAACAGGGACCCGGATGCGCCATCGCTTTGCGAGGTTCCAGTTGGAAGCCTGGATGGCTAAGATGCCTCATGGCCCAGTCCGCCCTGAACCTTCTGGAAGTCGACTTCTTTTCCGGCATCCCGCGCCCGGAAGCCGAAGAGCTCGCGCGTCACAGCGAGCACCGGAAATATGGTGATTCAAATCGCGTCTACTCCCAGGGCGACCGGCTGCCCGGCGTGCTCGTGGTGGTGAAGGGCGCGCTGAAGGTCTTCCGCACCGACGGCCGCGGCCACATCCAGGTGCTGGAGTTCCTGCGGCCGGGGCAGTGCGTGGGCGAAGTCTCCGTCTTCGACGGCGCTCCCATCCCCAGCAGCGCCGAGGCCCACGGCGAGACCGAGCTCTGGCTCATTCCCGCGGTGCCCCTGCGGGACATGGCCCACCGCCGCCCGGACGTCGCCGAGGGCCTGATGCGCCAGTTCGCCGCGAAGGTGCGCCACCTCGTCGCCCTGGTGGAGGCCCTGAGCCTGCACAGCGTCCCGGAGCGCGTGGCCCAGACCATCCTCGAATACCAGGCCCACCACGCCGACCGGATGGTGGTGGAATTCGACGAGACCCAGGAGGAGCTGGCCCAGTGCGTCGGCGCGAGCCGCGAAGCCTTCTCCCGCGCCCTGCGCCTGCTCAGCGACCTCGGCCTCATCCACAGCACCTTCCCCGTGGTGAAAGTGGTGGATCTCGCCAAGCTGAAGCGCTACGCCAAGGGGTAGCCTCAGCGTTCCAGGCCGCCGGCATCCCACTTCGATGTCGGTGGGGCTGGCCGCCATGACTGGATCCTGTCCAGGGCTCCCTCCACGGTGGGCTCCCGCATCAGCAATCCACGGTGGGCAGGAGCCAGGAAGCCGGCCTCCACGTCGTGGTCCAGGAAGCCGAGCAGGGGCTCGAAGAAGCCCGCCACATCCAGGAGGGCGACGGGCTTGGTGTGCAGCCCCAGCTGTGCCCAGGTGAGGATCTCGAAGAGCTCGTCGAGGGTGCCATAGCCGCCGGGCAGGGCGATGAAGCCGTCCGCGAGGTCCGCCATGAGGGCCTTGCGCGCGTGCATGGATTCCACCGCATGGAAGGCCGAGAGCCCGGGATGGGCGACCTCCCGGTCGACCAGCCCGCGGGGCATCACGCCGGTGACGTCGCCCCCCGCCGCGAGCGCCGCGTCCGCGAGGGCGCCCATGGTGCCGACCTTCGCGCCGCCGTAGACGAGGCCCAGGCCCCGTGTGGCGAGGGCCGTGCCCAGGTCCCGCGCGGCCTGGAGATAGACGGGACGGGCTCCGGCGCGGGAACCGCAGAAGACCGTGATCCTCACGCGAAGAGTTCCTTCCGCGCCGTTTCCGAGATCGCCAGCACCGCGGGGTGCTTCAGGCGGCGCTCGATGGAGATGGCGTAGAAGCGCTCCTTCACGTCCGGCAGCGGGCCGAGCGGCACCAGGCCGTACTGGGCGCGGACCTCCCGCTCCACCGCGGCGTGGGCGGCCACCAGGCCGAGGCCGGCCTGGGCGAAGACCATCATCAGGGCGCTGTCGTCGAACTCGCCCAGGAGCCGCGGCCGCAGGTTCGCGCGCTCCAGCCAGTGGTCCACGGAGCGGCGCAGCATCGTGGCGTCCGTCGGCAGCAGCATGGGCGCGCCCTCCAGGGACTGGGGGAAGTTCTTGCGGTAGAGCTTCCCCAGCTCCGGCGTGCCGAAGATGAGCACGCCGCATTCCCCGAGCAGGTGGTTGTAGGCCTTCACCTTCGAGTTGGGGGGCAGGGGCGTGTCCGAAAGGATCAGATCGAAGGCCTGGGCCGCCAGCTCGGTGAAGAGCCGCCCCGGCTTGTCCTCCCGGCAGACGAGGCGCACGGTCTCGCTCATCTTGGTGGCGGGTTCCAGCAGGCGGTACACCACCAGCTTGGGCAGCACGTCGGCGATGCCCACCTCCAGCTCCAGGGGCCTGCCCGTGGGCCGGCCGTGGACCGTGTCCTGCAGCTCCCGGCCCAGGGCGAAGATCTCGTCCGCGTAGCCGTACACCATGCGGCCCATGTCCGTGAGCTGGAGGTTCCGTCCCGAACGCTCGAAGAGCTGCTCCCCCAGGGACTCCTCCAGGGCCTTGATTTGCCCGCTGATGGTGGGCTGGGCCAGGAGGAGCTTCTCCCCCGCCCGGGCGATGCTGCCCTCCTTCGCCACGGTCCAGAAATAAAGCAGGTGGTGGTAGTTGAGCCATTCCATGGCGCCCTCGGGAAAATCGAAGGGAATCATGGCACACATCGGGCCGCGTGGGGCCGGTCCCGCCTTCCGGCCCGGGGACGACCGAGCCTTGATTCACCCCCCAAGTCCGGTAGACTAATCCTTCCGGTCCGGTGTAGCTCAGTTGGTCAGAGCGCCTGACTGTTACTCAGGATGTCGGGGGTTCAAATCCCTCCACCGGAGCCAAAAGGGCCGCCATGGGCGGCCCGCATTGTTGTCGGGTGGGCATTCTGGCACCTGGGCAGCAAGCGACCAATGCCACACCCCAGGAGGGTCGAGGACACCTCCACCGGGCAGCCCCCGGCGCTGCCGCTACTGCGGATAGAGTTGGGCAATAATCCCCCGGCCCATGACCGACTACACCGCAAGCCTCAAATCCGTCCCCAATCTCACGCAGGCCGAGGCGGAGGGCATGCTGGCGCTCTACGAGTCCATGTACGTCCTGCCGGA
>JBGASS010000287.1:0-3868 GCA_044229555.1 Holophagaceae bacterium | reverse complement strand
AGGTTCTTCGCGGATCTGCGGGGTGAGTAGGTAGGCAGGGGGCCGTTCAGGCATCTTGGGCTTGTCGACAGTCCGAGATGAAAGGGGGTTCCCCTGCCTGGTTCTGAGCTTATGTCCCGCCTGGGCGGGTGGGAAGGGTACTGCGTGGGCGCGGTGGCCCGAGTGGACACCGAAAGTGGCAGGCCGACGGCCATGATCGAGCTGCTCGGAAAGGGGGATCGGGCCCGCCGGTGCAGTGGCTGCGGCCGATTTGTCAGGGGAGTCCACGATTGGGTGGAACGGGAGGTGCAGGACCTGCCCGTGTTCGACATGGAGACCGTGCTGCGGGTGTGGCGGTGCCGGGTGGAGTGCCCGCGATGCGGGCCTAAGCTGGAGGCGCTGCCATGGCTTGCGCCCTATGCGCGGGTGACCAAGCGGTTGGCGGAGAGCGTGGCGAAGCTGTGCCGGGTGCTGCCCATCCAGCATGTGGCCGACCATTTCGGGCTGCATTGGCACACAGTGAAGTCCATCGACAAGGCCCACCTGGAACGGGAGCTGGGACCTCCGGACTTCACGGGCGTGGAGCTGCTGTTGATCGACGAGTTCGCCCTGCGCAAAGGGCATCGCTACGCCACCGTGGTCGCCGATGCCGCCACCCGGCGGGTGCTGTGGGTCGGCCGGGGGCGGAGCCGGGAGGATGTCCGGGCATTCTTTGATCTGTTGGGTCCGGAAGGCTGCGCCCGGATCAAGGCGGTCGCCATGGACATGAGCCACGCGTTCGCGGCGGAGGTACGCCTGAACTGCCCCCAAGCCGAGATTGTCTACGACCTGTTCCATGTCGTGGCCAAGTACGGCAAGGAGGTGGTCGATGTCATCCGCGTAGCCGAGGCCAACCGCCTGCGCCATGACAAGCCGGGCCGGAAACTCATCAAGGGTGCGAAGTGGCTCCTGCTGCGCAACAAGGCCAACCTCCCAGACAGGGACGCCAGGATCCGCCTCAAGGAGGTGCTGGCAGCCAACCAGGCCCTGATGACCGCCTATGTCCTTAAGGACGACCTCAAGCAACTCTGGGCCTACAAGCGGGAGGGCTGGGCCCGACGAGCCTGGGAGGACTGGGTAGCGAGAGCCATGGAGAGCGGCATTAAACCCCTGGTCCATTTCGCAGAACGGATGGCGGTCTACCTCCCGGGCATCCTCGCCCACTGCCGCTGGAACCTGAACACCTCCGTCCTCGAAGGCATCAACAACAAGATCAAAGTCCTCAAACGCATGGCCTACGGCTACCGGGACGACCCCTACTTCTTCCTCAAAATCAGGTCAGCCTTCCCCGGAATTCCGCGATGAACCAAAAATCAGATACCTCGACAAGCTCGTGGATGAGCTCGCCAAGGGCAAATCAATGGACAAGATTCTGCGCCAGTAGACCCTGGCCAATCGCATGACAGCCCCAACCCTCGGCTGCCGGGTCGGCTACCATCGTTAGCCGCGCCTCTTCCCATGCGATACCTGCTCCTCTTCCTCTTCTTCTGCCTGATCTGGTTCGTCGTCTTCTGCGAGGGGCTCGCGGAGACGGCCTACAAGGCGAAGCTGCAGGGTAAAACGGCGGGTGGAAGTTCGCTGATCCCGATCATTCCAGTGGTTCCGCTCCTGCTGGCCTGGGCTTCCCACTGGATCGACCGCCGGTGGCCTTTCAAAGGCACCTGGGGCCTGGGTTTGCTCCACCTTGGGCTGGGCGCCTACCATCTGCGGCGGCTCCTGGTGTTCCAGAAAAAGCTGACGCTGCTGGAGGAGAAGCCGGAGGATGCGCCATGAGACCCGCTCAGCCCGGGCGCATCGCCCAGGTTCGCTAGGCTTCGGCCACCATGCGCCTCCTGACCTGGAATGCCTGCCGGGGCCCTTTCGAGCGGAAGGTCCCGCTCCTGGATGCGCTCCAGGCCGACATCGCCGTCGTCCAGGAGATCGCCGCGCCGAAGACGGAGCGCGAGGGCACGCTCTGGTTCGGCGACAACCCGCGACAGGGCATCGCCGTGGTTGCGCGCGCGCCCTACTCGCTGCGCAGGCTGGACGAGCTGCCGAATGTCCCGAAGCACGTCATCCCCGTGGCGGTGGAGGGGCCTGAGCCCTTCATCCTGTTCGCCGTCTGGACCCTGGCCACGCGGCCCCTGCGGTACGTCCGGGGACTGGCCACGGCCATCGACCTGTACGCCCACCTCTTCTCCGCCCCCGAGGCCGTGGTCCTGGGGGACTTCAACTCGAATTCCATCTGGGACCACGAGCATCCTCCCCACCTGAATCACTCGTCCGTGGTCGCCCGCCTTCAGGCCCATGGCCTGGTGAGCGCGTACCACCATCACCGCCAGCAGCCCCAGGGGCAGGAGACCGAACCCACCTTCTACCTGCAGTGGAACGAGGCCAAGCCGTTCCATCTGGACTACTGTTTCCTGCCCCGGCGGTGGGCGCCGGGGATCCGCCGCGTCGACATAGGCGGCTACGAGGCGTGGCGGGAGCACAGCGACCACCGGCCGCTCCTGGTGGAGCTCGCGGACAAGGCCTGACCAACCTTCGCGTGACACCGTTGGGATTCACGACGCAGATTCCCCCTTGCGAGTCGTAGCCCAAAGGCTACACTTTGATGCATGAAGGAGCTGGAGGAAACCCCAGAGTTCTCCAAATGGATCGACGGCCTGAAGGATCGAACCGGCAAGGCCATCATCCTGGTCCGGATCGACCGGCTCGCCCTCAACGGCAACCCCGGCGATGTGGAAGCGGTGGGTGAAGGGGTCTCGGAAATGAGGATCCACCATGGCCCGGGCTACCGGGTTTATTTCAAGGAACGCGACGGGACCCTCATCGTCCTGCTGGCGGGCGGGGACAAGGATTCCCAGGCCCAGGACATCGAGACCGCCAAGAGGTTGGCCCGGGAACTGTGAGGTGAACGCATGACCCAATCCACGAAGACCACGACGCGCCGCTACGACGCCGCGCGCTACCTCCAGGACGAAGCGTCCATGGCCGCATACCTCGACGCCGCCTTCGAGGAAGGCGATCCGCGCCTCATCGCCGTCGCGCTGGGCGCCATCGCGCGCGCGAAAGGCATGACCGAAGTCGCGCGCGCCGCTGGACTGAGCCGGGAGTCGCTGTACCGCGCCTTGTCGGAAGACGGGAATCCGGAGCTGGGGACAATTTTGAAGGTTGTCCAGGCGCTGGGGATGCGGCTGCGGCCGGTGGTCGAAGGACAGCCTGCCCCTAACTGACCCGTGCTGGCACCTTGGCCACGGTCCGGGCTCGGGGATGGAAGGAAATCGGGTGAATGAACCGGTCGAGTCCCCGAGGACTCCGTTCGTGCTGACTTTTTAACTGTTCAGGTAAGCTGCCCGTTTACAGTAGGACAGGAATTTTGACTCTGTTAATTTAGCATTGCTCCGGCCGGAGCCTCCTTGGTCGAGGTTAATTGAATTTCCAATATGCCTCAAAAACTTCAATCGCTCCTTTCGAGGGTTCAACATGAGCAACAGCCTCAAGATCAACAAAGAGACTCTTCGTAAAATCAGTGAGGTCAATACGGATCTCGTTGTCGCCGGGATGCGCCCGAACACCCGGGTGGCGAGCGTCAGCAATCCGGTCAGTAACGAGCTTTGCTGCAGCCGTGGCTGGAGCTGCGCTGCCTACTGCCCGTGCTGATCCTTTCCCGTTGAGGGTTGAAAGAACAACCAGTCTGGCCACCTGGTTGTTCTTTTTCTATTTGGATGGCCCAGCCGTTCGACAGAGATCTCGTTTATTATGAATTTGATGACTCAATATTCCGCGATCCTTACTGAAAGGATCGTTAGGTCATTGGCCATTCGGAATCAATCAGCCCTTTCACCATGGCTTGAACGTGGCGCAGGAG
>JBGASS010000286.1:0-3901 GCA_044229555.1 Holophagaceae bacterium | reverse complement strand
GCCCGTCGCCCCACCCCTTGGGCGAGGCCCGGGGAGACCCGGCGGCCCGCCACAAGGGGCTCCGGGGGGACTGGAGCGCGGCAGCCCTGGCCCTCGCGAGGTCCCGGGGCGCCGACGACCTGCTCTGCCTCTGGCCCGACGGGACCCTCGCGGAGACCGCCATCGCGTCGGTGGCGGTGGTGGACGATGCCCGTCTCCGGCTGCCGCCGCGGGAGGGCCGGGTCGCCAGCATCGCGGAAGCGGAGGAGCTGCCCCGGTGGGCGGAGGCCCGGGGACTCGCCCTGGAGCATGAACCCGTCCCTTTGTCCGAAATCCCCGGGAAAAGGCTGCTCTGCTTCAACGCGGTCCGCGGGGTGTGGCAGGCTGAAGTCCTTCCCTCCGCCCGACCATGACCCTCAGCCAGCTCTTCTTCGCGCTCCTGCTTCCCATCCCGCCCTACCTGGGTTTCTGGATCTTCCGCCTGAAGGGCAGGGTCGGCCTGAGCTACGGCTACTTCCTGGGCGGCATCCTGGGGGTGCTGGCCATGCCCTGGCATCAGGCCCTGCCTCAGGCCCAGGCCTTTCCCAGCGGCCACATGGGAGGCACCCTCCTGGGCTTCAGCCTCTTCCTCCAGGCCTACCGGGAAGGCCGCCACGGCCTGCGCCGGCTGCTCTTCGGGGTCGGCGGCGCCACCGCCTTCGGCGTCATCTTCTGCCTCCACATGGGCCTCGACGTGGATGGCATCGGGTGGTTCTGGGCCGCGGCCCTGCTGGAAGGGGGCCTGTGGCTCCTGATGTCCGACCTGGGCTACCGGCTCACCCGGGGCCGCTGGCTGGAGGCCAGGGTGCCCCTCATTGGCGGCCTGGCCTTCCTCCTCGCGACGCTTGGTCTGCACCTGCTGAAGCCGCCGATCCCCCTGCTCCAGTGGCAGGCGGCGGCCCTCGCCGGCCTGCTCCTGGGCCTGGTGGCCCTGCAGCAGTTGCGCTGGCTGCGCTCCAACGGCATCTGGGTGGAAGGCCGCGGGGACGGGTTCCGGACGGCCCTGTCGGTGCTCGAAAGCGATGCGAAGGTGGACGCACCCGCCTTGGCCTACGGCATCGAGAGCAGCCAGCCCGTCCTCCTGCTGAACGAGAAGGGGCTGGTCCTGGAGGCCAACGGCGCCTTTGGCGGAATGGTGGGCATGGCCCGCCACCAGCTGCGGGGCTACGCCCTCAAGGACCTGATGCAGGGCCGTAGCGCGGGGGCCTGGGAGGATCTGCTGGGCCAGCTGAACCGGTCGGGCCGGGGCAGCACCACGGCGACCCTCGTGCGCCCGGACGGCACCTTCGGCGATCTGGAGCTGCAGGCCGCCGCCTTCGACAAGAACATGGCCCTGGTCTGGGTCTCGGGCTCCGCGGAGGATCCTCTGGCCCTCGCCACCGGGCACGGGGCCTTCAGCGGGGAGACCCACCCCGACGCCCAGCGGCGGCTTTCCGTGGTGAACGCCCTCGGCTCCGTGCTCCCGGCGGCGGAGCAGATCCTGCTGGACACCCGGGAGGCCGGCACCCGCAACCTCGCGGCCTTGCTGCTGGCGGCCTGCCAGCGCCTCAGCCCCAACCTGCCGGTCTCCAGCGACGAGGTGGCCGACGGGCTCGACGCCGCAGCCTTCCTCCTGGAGCTTCGCGCCAAGTTCCAGCGCATGCTGCCGGAAGGCGTCTCCGTGGTGCTGGAGGTCGAGGCCCTGAAGGTGAGGCTGCGGGCCGGCGCCCTCGAACGCATCGCCACCCACTTGCTCCTGCACGCCAAGCAGCAGCTCCGCACCGGGGTCCTGACCCTGCGGATGGATTCGGTGGACTTGGGAGGACGCCGGTGGGGCTTGCTGAGGGTCGGCGCCGAGGGCCTGGATTCCAAGGCGCCGCTGACGCCCCTAGGGCTAGGCTGGCTGCAGCAACTCCTGGCGGAGGGCCGGGGCATGCTGGAACTGGGGCAGGACGCACGGGGCCTCGTCACCCCGATGGCCTACCTGCCCCTGGCGGAGCACGCCCTGATGACCGAGGCCGCGCCCTTGAAGGGCCGGCAGATCTGGATCGTGGACCAGGACCACCTGATGCGGGAGACCCTCTCGGGCCTGGTGAAGCGGGCCGGCGGGGACACCGCCGCCTTCGCCGACATGAAGGACCTGCTGCGGGCCAGCCATTCGGACCGCCTGCCGGACCTCCTCGTCCTGGAACGCACGCCGCGCCTGGAGCGGTTCCAGGGATCCATCCGCCGCTTCCAGCGGGACGCCATCCCGACCCTGGTCATGGGCACGGGCCAGGCCCTTCCCGTGAGTCCCGCCAGCCTGGGCCTGAGCCGGGTGGGCTTCATCGAGAAGCCCTTCCCCACCCAGGAATTCCTCCAGAGCGCCCTGGCGATCCTGCATTCCGCCGGCCGCTAGGCCCGTTCCGCGGCACAAGCGGCCCTTGGGGCGCCGCCGCTACACTGGTCGATTGAGGGAGGCTGGATGAGCACGGTGGCGGTGATCCTGGCGGCGGGACTCGGAAAGCGGATGCAGTCCCGGCGGCCCAAGGTCCTCCATCCCATCCTCGGCGACCCCTCGCTCCTGTGGGTCCTGCGCGCCCTCCCCCCGGGGACCGCCCACGCCCTGGTGGTGGTGCACCACGGGGCCGAGCAGGTGGTCGCGGCCCTGGAAGCCTGGCGAGAGGCGGGCCTCCTCCCCTGCGCCGTGGAGGCCCTGGATCAGGGGCAGCCCCTGGGCACGGGCCACGCCCTCCAGACCTGCTCCCGGCGCCTGGACCAGCTCGGGGCCGGACAGGTCGTGATCCTCTGCGGGGACGTGCCCCTCGTCTCCAGGGCCACGGTGGCCGGGCTCTGCGACGGCCCGCCGGCCCTCCTCGCCATGGACGTCGCGGATCCCACGGGCTACGGAAGGGTACTGGAGGGCGCCGCGGGAGAGCTGGCGGGCCTGGTGGAGGAGAAGGACGCCAGCCCCGGGCAGCGCCGGGTCCAGCGCGTGAACGGCGGCGCCTACGGCCTGCCCTGGGAGCTCCTGAAACCGGCGCTGGCGGGACTCACGGACCAGAACGCCCAGGGCGAGTACTACCTCACGGACGCGGTGGCGGACATCGCCCGGCGCACCCGCGTCGACGTGCGCCTCTGCGACGCGGCGGAGCTCATGGGCATGAATTCCCGCGCGGACCAGGCCCGCCTCCAGGCCCTCGCCCGGGACCGGGCCAACGCGCGCTGGATGGAGGCGGGCGTGGGATTCCTGGATCCGTCGAGCGCCTGGATCGGGCCCCGGGTGGAGCTGGCCGCGGACGTGGTCCTCGAGCCGGGGGTGAGGCTGGAGGGCGGCACCACGGTGGGTGAGGGCGCCTCCATCGGCCAGGGCTGCATCCTGGTGGACGCGGCGGTGGGTCCGGACACCCGGCTCCGCCCCTACTCCCTCGTGGAGCGGGCGCGCGTCGGCGCAGGCTGCGTCGTGGGTCCCTTCGCCCGACTGCGGGAAGGGACGGTCCTGGAAGACGGCGTCCACGTGGGAAATTTCGTGGAGACCAAGCAGGCGACCCTGGCGGCGGGGGCCAAGGCCAACCATCTCGCCTACCTGGGGGACGCCCGCATCGGCGAAGGCACCAACATCGGCGCCGGCGTCATCACCTGCAACTACGATGGCGTCTCCAAGCACCGGACCGAGATCGGCGCCGGGGTCTTCGTGGGCAGCGACACGCAGCTCGTGGCCCCGGTGGCGATCGGGGACGGCGCGGTCATCGGCGCCGGCAGCACCATCACCGGGGACGTTCCGCCCGGGGCCCTGGCCCTGAGCCGGGCGGCCCAGGTGGTCAAGGAGGACGGCGCCGGGCGTTTGAGGGCCAAACTCAGGGCCAAGCTGGGGTAGACTTGGGATTCTTCGTCCGGGAACCCATGACGCCAGGCCAACCATGCT
>JBGASS010000285.1:0-3951 GCA_044229555.1 Holophagaceae bacterium | reverse complement strand
CTGGCCCTTCCTCAGGCCGCGGCCCTCCAGGGCCAGGGCCAGGCGCTCCACCGCGTCCAGGATCTCCTGGGTGGGGATGGGGGCGTAGGCCCCGTCCCGCTTCACCGCCATGGCGTCCGGGAGGCCGTGGGCCAGGCCGGCGTAGAACATGTCGGGGATGGTGGTCGGCTCGGCCACGCGCGGACTCCAGATGGGGGCGGATAGTGGCATCGTAGCAGCATGGACAGCCCGCCGACCCCCGCCGCGCCGCCCCTCGCCGAGGCCCTCCAGGCCTTCCACCTGGAGCAGCGGGCCCGGGGCGTCTCCCCGCACACGGCCCGCGCCCAGCAGGGCGACCTCGCCAAGCTGCGGGCGCACGCCGCCGCCGCACGCTGGGCCTCCTGGGACGTGAAGCCGCGCACCCTCCGGGGCTTCGCCCTGGAGCTGGGCCAGCGGGGCCTGGACCCCGCCAGCCAGGCCCGCATCCTCAGCACGGTGCGCGCCTTCTTTCGCTGGCTGTTCGAGACGGGCCGGCTGCCGGCCAACCCCGCCTCGGGCCTGCGCAATCCCAGGCAGGCGGCGCGGCTGCCGGCCTTCCTCACAGAGGGCGAAAGCGCCGAGCTGCTCACCCTGCCCCCAGGGGTGGACTTCCCCACCGCGCGGCTGCGGGCCCTGCTGGAGCTGCTCTACGCGTCGGGGCTGCAGGTTTCTGAGGCTGGTGGGTCTGGATCTCTCCGGCCTGCTCCTGGCCGAACGCACCCTGCGGGTGATGGGCAAGGGCCGCAAGGAGCGCCTGGTGCCCTTCCACGCGGACGCGGCCCGGGAGCTGGAGGCCTACCTCGCCCTGCGCCGCGAGCACCTCGCGGCGAAGGGCCTCCCGCCGAGTCCCGCGGTCTTCCTGAACCAGCGGGGTGGCCGCCTCACGCCCACCTCCGTGCGCACCTTCCTGCAGAAGGCCCTCCAGGACACCGCCGTGCGCGCCCGCATCAGCCCCCACGCCCTGCGCCACAGCTTCGCCACGCACCTCCTGAATCGGGGCATGGACCTCCGCGCCATCCAGGAGCTCCTCGGGCACGCCAGTCTGAGCACGACGCAGCGATATACCCACGTCGATCTGGAGCAGCTGTCGAAGACCTACGACTCGGCGCATCCAAGGGCGAGGAAGTCCGGGGGCTGAGCTTCGATCCAGCGGTGTGCAGGTGTCGTAGCCTTGCTGCGGGGTGGTCGTTGACCTTGCCTTTGACCTGGCCCTTGACCTTCAACAGGCTCCCTTTCCCAGACGGATCGCGCCCTTGGCGATCCGCCTCGGGAAGGGAGCGGCCAAGCGCGAGCGCGGCAGGCTGGGTCGGAATCAATCCGCTGCGCCGGAACGCCACGAAAACCAGGCTGTGGCCCTTGCAGCATGGCGTCCAACCATCCCATTCCTCATGTTCCTGCCGCGCTCTCGCTTGGCCGCACCCGTCCAAAAACATGATCCGCAAAAAACGCGGATCATGTTTTGAACGGGTGCCGTGTTTGAGAAGCAGAAGGTCGCGTGGGTAAGGCTCATGGCTTCGTTGGAACCGAGGGCGATCCTCCTGCCACGCTCCCTACGGCGCGGGCCGCACGGTCACGGTCTGGCCCTCGTGCAGGCCCCAGGCCTCGATGAGGTCCTTGGGGATCGCGAGGGTGCGCTCGTTGAGGTCCTTGTTGAACTTCACGGGCTCGACCGCCGGGCCGCCGGGCCAGAGGATGCGGACGTTCTCGATGGGGCGGTTGGCGTAGGGGGTCATGCCGTGCCAGATGGCCTCCACCAGGGGGGACAGCTCCAGGTGGTCGGCCTTCTTGAAGAAGCCGGTCTTGAGGACGCCGACGGTGACGCCCACGTCGGTGACCAGCACCTCCAGGCGCCCCGCGTCCTTGAGGATGCTGGCGGCCTGGAGCACGCCCACCTCGTTGGTCTCCACCACCGTCATCACCTCCCGGAAGGTCCGGTAGCAGTCGAAGAAGGGGAGGATCTTCTTGTCCTCGGAGTAGAGCTTCAGCCCGGCGGTGAGCTCGGGCTCCCGCAGGGTGGGGCAGGGCACGGCCTCCAGGTTGGGGAAGAAGCTCTTGAGGCGCCGCCGGGAATCGGAGGTGCGGGCGGCCTCCATGAGCAGGTCCGGCACCGTGCGGCGGATGCTCTGCTGGGCGCTGACCTTGGAGGCGAGGAACTCGAAGTCCCCCTTCTCCCACTCCAGGATGTCGAAGGCCGCCGCTTCCCCCTTGGTGGTGCGGGTCTCCGCGTGGATCACCTCGCCGTTGCTGATGTACAGCACGCCGTTGACCTTCTCCCCGTTCACCTGCAGCATGCCCGCCTTCTTGTTCACGTGGAGGAGCTGCAGGACATCCGTGAGGCTGATGCTCTGGAGGTTGCCCTTCAGGTTCGACATCAGACCCCCTCGCCGAGGAGGTTGCGGGCCAGGAGCCGGATGCGCTCGCCGCCGAAGGGCTTCACCGCGTAGACGTCCGCCCCCGCTTCCAGGCCCTCCTGCCAGGCCTCCTGGGCCTCCATGGCGGTGAGGATGACGACCTTGGGGGCCGCGGCGCCCAGGGTGGTCTTCACGAAGCGGCAGAATTCGTGGCCGCTTTCGCCGGGCATGGCCTCGTCCAGGAAGATGAGGTCGACGGGGCCCTCCGCCAGGATGGCCCGGGCCGCGTGGGCGCCGCCGGCGTCCATGACCTCGAAGCCGTCCTTGGCCAGGATGGCCTTCATGAGTTCCCGGGTCGCCCCGTCGTCGTCCACCACGAGGATGCGCTTCATGGGGTCCTCGCAACGGCGGACAGCATCTCCTGCACGGCGCGCTCGAAGCCCACCAGCACTGCGCGCCCGACGATGCTGTGGCCGATGTTCAGCTCCTCGATCTCGGGGATCTCCGCCACCGGGCCGACGTTGCGCAGGTTCAGGCCGTGGCCCGCCAGCACCCGCAGCCCCAGCTTGGCGGCCCAGCGGGCGGCGTCCCGGAGGCGCGAAAGCTCGTAGGAGGGATCCGCCCCCATGGGCAGGTCGGCGTAGGTCCCCGTGTTCAGCTCCACCGCGTCGGCCTCCAGCTTCGCGGCCATTTTGATCTGGTCGGGGACAGGGTCAAGGAAGAGGCTCGTCTTGATGTCCGACTGGCGGAATTCCCGGATCACGCCCTTGAGGTGGGCCTGGAGGAAGACCGCGTCCAGGCCGCCCTGGGTGGTCAGCTCCTCCCTGGATTCGGGCACGAGGGTGGCCATGTGGGGCTTGTGGGGGATCACCGCCTCCAGGGCCTCCGGGGTCGCGGCGCACTCCACGTTCAGGGGCACCGCCAGCACTTCGCGGAGCAGGCGCAGATCCTTGTCCTGGATGTGGCGGCGGTCCATGCGGAGGTGCACGGTGATCCCACTGCAGCCGGCGCTCTGGGCCAGCAAGGCCGCGGCCACCGGTTCGGGTTCCCGCCCCCCCCGCGCCTGGCGGAGGGTGGCCACGTGGTCGATGTTCACGCCAAGGCGAGGGCTCAAGAGGCTTTCCTCCAACTCAAGTTATGGCAGCTCGAAGGAAAAAGCCTAGCAGGATCGATCCTGTCCAAGCTTCCCGGCCCCTCCCTCAGGCCAGCCCCAGGTCCACGGCGGCGGCGAGGCGCAGGGCCTCCATGGCCGCGTCCAGGAGGGCCGCGTCCTTCGCCTCCCCCATCAGCCGGAGCTTGGGCTCGGTGCCGGACCAGCGGATCACCAGGCGCAAAGCGGCGCCGTGGGCGGCCTCCAGCCCTTTCACGGCGGCCTGCAGGCCGGGGCATTCCTCCACCGGGCGGCGGTGGGCCGTCCGCAGGTTCACGAGCCTCAGGGGCCAGGGCTGGAAGCGCCAGGACCAGCGCTGCGGTCCGGGCCTGCGGAGGAGGGCCTGGAGCACCGCCAGGGCCGTGGCCAGGCCGTCCCCGCTGGGCCCCAGGCGCTTCTGGATCACGTGCCCGGAAGCCTCCGCCGCCAGGT
>JBGASS010000284.1:0-3975 GCA_044229555.1 Holophagaceae bacterium | reverse complement strand
CCTGACGCCCCTCCGCCTGCTCCGCCCCAACCTCACGACCAACAAGCTGGTGGACCAGGTCCGCACCACCCAGCTCAGCGCGGGCCAGGAGACCTTCCACAAGGCCTTCACCGCCGGCGTGGCGGTGCCCCCGGGCTTCGTCCTGCGCTACACGCCCAACAGCAGCACCTGGGCGCAGTCGGTGCAACGCATCAGCCTCTTCGGGTACTACACCGACTGAGCCCAGTCGTCTGCTTTCGCGGTTCATGCTCAGACCGCCCAATGACTGGTGGTGCCAGCGCCTGATCACGTGAGGTAAATGGCCGATGAGGCACATAAATCAACCGTTCGCGCGGGACGGTTGGCGTGCGCCGTGTGGAAGGGCCTACTCTCAGGATGAAGAGGGCGCGCTCTTAATGACAATACAATATGTAACCCATTAAAATTGCACTCTTCAACGTCAGCAATACAACAATTCATCCCATTCGAAACTTCAAACAGGAGCTTAAATGTCAGGCAAACTTTCTCTCAGCAAAGAATCCCTTCGCCGTTTGACAGACAATACTCTCACAACGGTGAATGGAGGCCTCTCCCGAGTGGATTGTGGAAACTACAGCTATCAGTATCCCGGCTGCGGTACTGGAACCGATCAGTGCTATACGTCGGGTTGCGGTGATACCACGATGCTTACCGCAGATGGGAATTGTCATTCCGGAGGAGGACTGACCTGTATCTGCTGAGAATCAAGGGATAGATAGACACCCGCAGTGATGCCGGTCACTGCGGGTGTTGTTGTATAAATTCATTGTTCAATCATCTATTCTAATACCTTTTTTACTGTTTAAGACGACAGGCGTCTTAATGTTGTTCTCTGAGGGAATCAATTAAACTTGATTGATTTTAGTTTGAATATTTGGTTACCTAAATTCTCGTGAGTCTAGCTCCCCGATAGGGCGGCTAGCGTCAGTCCTTGTCCACGACGATCGCCGGCTCCGGCGTCGGACACCCGAAGACGCACAACCCGCAGCCGGTGCACACGTCGGCGACGACCTCGGGATGGGGAACGGATCCATCCTCCGTGTCGCCGATGCGGATGGCGAGGCCCGGGTAGGGACAGCGGTCCACGCAGGTGCGGCAGCGCTGGGCCTCGCGGTCCTCGGTGCCGTAGGTGAGGCACAACTCCGCCTTCACAAGGGCGGTGCCGATCTTGACCGCCGGAGGCCCCTCGATCGCCTCGCCGCTGGCCAGGGTCCGCTTCGGCCACACCAGCGCGCCGTCCGGGCAGGCGGTGACGCAGGGCAGCTCCGTGCAGAGGTAGCAGGGCACGTCCCGGGGCTCCAGGTAGGGCGTGTTCAGCCCGAAGCCCGCCGACGGCCCGGCCTTGATCAGGCTGTCCTGGGGGCAGGCCTCGATGCACTTGTCGCAGCGGGTGCAGGCGGTGAGGAAGGCGAATTCGTCCAGGGCCCCCGGGGGGCGCAGGAGTTTCGGGGAGACCTTGGTGACCACCTCCTCCAGCTGCCCCGCCATGAAGCCGCCGAAGAGTGTCCCCAGGGACTTGAAGAAGTCCCCGCGGTCATGGGCGTCGTCGAGCTTGCGGGGCATGGCCTAGAGCCCGAAGAGCCTCAGGGTCGGGCGCAGCACGCCCCAGAGGATGGGGTCGAAGCCCAAGGTGAGGAGGGCGCTCTTCCCGCCCTCCTGGACGCTCATGTGGGCAAGCAGGTCGCTGGCCACGGCCACGTCCCGGGAACTGGGGGGCTTCTCCACCCAGGCCACGCTGCCCGGGGCTTCCTGGGGGGCCAGGACCTGCCCTTCGGCGGCCCGCAGGCTGAGGATGAGCAGGTCGCCGTGGAAGGTGGGGGTGCGCACCTCGATGAGGCCGCCCCGGGGTTGCTGGGGCACCACCTCGAAGGCGGCCCGGTAGCCCAGGGCCGCCGTGTCCGGATCCTCGCCGCCCATCACCTCCTGGGTCTGCTTCAGCAGGCCTTCCACGCCCGCGTCCCCCAGGCAGGCCACGGAACGCAGGTGGGTGCCCGAGAGGCTGCCGATGCCCGACACCAGGCCCGGCACCATGGCCAGCACCTGCTCGATGGCGGGCCGGCCGCGGAAGCGCAGCACCGTGGGCGGCCAGATTCCCGCGAGGGGCATGGGATCCCCGGCGGTCCTGGGATCCGCGTCCTCCCGCAGGTCCAGGATGCGCCCCGGGAAGGCGGTCAGCAGTTCGGGATCCTGGGGCGTGTCCACCAGGATCACCGCGTCGAGCCCCTCCAGCAGCGAGGGGACCGGGGCGAACATCACGAGGTCGCCCTCCTCCTCTTCCTTCGAGAGCACGCCCGTGGCGAGGGGCAGCACCGAGCAATCCTGGGGCTCCAGGCCCCCGATGAGTTCGCGTCCCAGGAGGGCCTGGGCGCCGATGACGGCAAGTTTCAGCATCGTGTTCCTTCCGATCCGTTCCGTGGAGCCTTCAAACCCGCACGCCTTCAGCCTCGACGGCGGCGTGGTCCCGCAGGGCCGCGGCGACCTCCCGTGCCAGGAAGGCCCGCACCTGGTCCCCGGCCCGGCCGGTAAAGCGGCGGGAATCCAGCAGGGCGGCCAGCTCGGCCTCGTTCATGGCCCAGGCGGGGTCGGCGGCGAGAAGACCGAGCAGCTCGTTGGGGCGTCCTTCCGCCTTGATGCGGCGGCCCGCCTCCAGGGAGGCCAGGCGGAAGCGCTCGTGGAGGTCCTGGCGGTCGCCGCCGCGCTTCACGGCCTCCATGAGGAGCACCTCGGCGGCCATGAAGGGCAGCTCCTGCTGCAGCCGTGCCTCGATCATCCGCGGGTAGACCACCAGGCCCGTGGCCACGTTCTGGTAGAGGACCAGGATGGCGTCCACCGCCAGGAGGCCCTGGGACATCGTCAGGCGCCGGTGGGCGCTGTCGTCCAGGGTGCGCTCCATCCATTGCGTCGCGCTGGTCTGGTAGCTGGAGGGCATGAGGCCCAGGACGAAGCGGGCGAGGCTGTTGATGCGCTCGCTGCGCATGGGGTTGCGCTTGTAGGGCATGGCGGAGGAGCCGATCTGGTCCTTCTCGAAGGGCTCCTCGACCTCCTTGAGGTGCTGCAGCAGCCGCAGGTCGCAGGCGAATTTGCTCGCGCTGGCGGCGATCCCGCAGAGCACCTGCCCGATGCGGTCCTCCAGTTTGCGGGTCGCGGTCTGGCCGCTCACGGGGATGGCGGGCAGGCCGACCTTTTCGCAGAAGCGCGCCTCGAGGGCGTCCACCTTGGCGCCATCCCCTTCGAAGAGTTCGAGGAAGGAGGCCTGGGTGCCGGTGGTGCCCTTCACGCCCCGGGTGGGCGTGGTGGCCAGCACGTGGTCCAGGTCCGTGAGGTCCAGGAGCAGGTCCTGGATCCAGAGGCTGGCCCGCTTGCCCACGGTGGTGGGCTGGGCGGGCTGGAAGTGGGTGAAGCCCAGGCAGGGCTGGTCCTTCCATCGGTCGGCGAAGGCCGCCAGGGCCGCGATCACGCCCTGCAGGCGCCGGCGCAGGAGCTTCAGGGCCTCGTGGCCGATGAGCAGGTCCCCGTTGTCCGTGACGAAGCAGCTGGTGGCGCCGAGGTGGAGGATGGGCCGGGCGGCGGGCGCCTGGTCCCCCCAGGCGTGGATGGCGGCCATGACGTCGTGGCGCAAGCGGCCTTCGTGGGCGAGGATGGCGTCCAGGTCCACGGCGTCTCGGGTGGCCCGCAGCTCGGCGACCTGGGCCTCGGTGATGGGCAGGCCCAGTTCCCGCTCGCTCTCGGCCAGGGCGATCCAGAGCCGGCGCCAGACCCGCTGGCGGTAGAGGGGCGAGAGGAGGCGCACCATGGCCTTGGAGGCGTAGCGGCTGGCCAGGGGATGCTCGAAGCGCTCCAGCTCGGAAGCGTCGGCGGGCGGCAGGAAGGCGTCGGACATCCCTTTATTCTGGCAGGTCCGACCTCAGGACTCCGACCCGGGCTCCCGCGAAGGCTCGGGCCAGGGGTTGGCCTCCG
>JBGASS010000283.1:0-4001 GCA_044229555.1 Holophagaceae bacterium | reverse complement strand
AGGAAGGCCCGCTGCTGCTCCAGGGCCTGGGCCGAGACATGGGCGCCCTCCTGGGCCTGAGCGGCCTGCAGGAAGGCCTTCGAGGCCTCGAAAACCGTCTGCTGGCGGGCCCGGTCAAAGCTGCGCCGCCCCGCCTGGGCCTCCCGGTCCGCGGCCTGGGCCTTCTTCGTCAGGGCGCCCCAGGTCCAGAGGGGCTGGGTGAAGGAGGCGGTGAAGGCGTGTTCCTGGAGCTGCTTCACCTCGAAGGAGGTGGCCGGGATGAGGGGCGGGATGCCGGGGAAGGCGACTTCCAGGTTCTTCTGCCGCGGGGTGTAGAGATAGCTGGTGTCCAGCTTGCCGACACGGTCCAGGGAGGCCTGGTCCGCCCGGTGCCGGGCGGCCTCGGCGGAGGCTTCCGCCGCCTTCAGGGAGGGCTGCTCCTTCAGGGCCGCCGCCACCGCGTCCCGGAGGGTGAGGGGGCCTTCCTGGGCGCTGAGCAGGGCGGGCAAGAAGGGAAGGACTCGCAGGCTGGTCATCGCGCCTCCTGGTCGTTGGCCGCCACGCCACGGCGCTCCAGGCGGAAGGCCAGGACGATGAGGGCGGGCAGCAGGATGAGGGAAAGGGGGATGGAGGCCAGCAGGCCGAAGATGTTCACCCACCCGAAGCCCGCCCAGAGCTTGCCGTTGGTGAGGGTGAGGGGCAGCAGGCCGAGAATGGCCGTCAGGGCGGTGAGCACCACGGGCCGCAGGCGGTCCTGGCCCGCGTGGAGAATGGCTTCCGCCAGGGGCTCGCCCCGCCCCATCAGGGCCTGCATGCGCTCCACGAAGTAGATCTTGTGGTTCACGTAGACGCCGATGAGGGCGATGAGGCCGAGGAAGCTCATGAAGCCGAAGGGATTGCCGGTGATGGCGAGGCCCGAGACGGCGCCGATGAGGGCGAAGGGCACCGCCAGCATCACCACCGCCGCCAGGGTGAGGGAATCGAACATCAGCACGAGCAGCAGGAAGATGATGAGGATGGCGCCGATGGCGGCGAGGCCGAGGTTCTTGAAGCTCTTCTCCGTCTCCTCCTGGGCGCCGGCGAAGCTCCAGCGGTAGCCGGTGTCCCACTGCTTCGCGTCCAGCCAGGGCCGCACCTTGTCCACCACGTCCGCCGGCAGGGTCTGGCTGTCCACGTCCGCGGTGATCTCCACCACCCGGCGGGTGTTGCGGCGCTTCAGTTCCGCGAAGCCGCGGTCGAGGCGGATGCGCCCCACCTGCCGGAGGGGCACGGTCTGGCCCAGGGCATTGGGAATGGGCGTCTCCTCCACCGCGGCGAGGGGATCGCCGGGAGAGGGCACGGGGTCCAGCACCACCTGCACCTGCTCGTTCCCGCGGCGGAACTCGGTGATCTTGTCCTCGCCGTGGAGCCAGCGCAGGGTGCCGCCCACCTGGCCCGGCGTCAGGGCGACCCGCATGGCCACGCCGCTGTCCACCTGCACCTTCGAGAGGGGGATGTTCTCGGTGAGGCTGTCCTTCACGTTGAGGGCGCCGGGATGGGACTTGATCTGGGCCTTGACCTCCTCGGCGTAGGCCCGGAGCTTGCCATAGTCGTCGCCGATGACCCGGATGACGATGGGATGGGCGAGGGGCGGCCCGTACCAGAGCTCCTCCACCGCCAGGTTCACCCCGGGCAGGCCCGCCAGCCGCGAACGCAGGCGGGCGGCCACCTCGGCGCTCCGGGTGCCTTCCTTCAGGCGCACGAAGACGTCGGCGAAGTCCTTGCTCTCCCGGTGGTAGACGCGGCTGCCGAAGATGCCCGGATAGCCCGACCCCACGGCGGCGCTGGTGACTTCCACCGCCGGCTCCTGGCGGATGAGGCCGAGGATCTCCCGGGTCTTCTCCGCGGTGATCTCGTCCCGGGTGCCCTTGGGCAGCTCGATGCTGACGAAGAGGGCGGGCTTCTCCGCCTGGGGGAAGAACTGGAAGCCCACCTTCGGCAGCAGGACGAGGGCGCCCAGGAGCAGGGCCACCGCCGCCGCCAGCACCTTCGCGGGATTCTCCACCACCCAGCCGATGTGGCGGGCGTAGATCCCCTTCATCCGCCGCAGGGCCGGATTGGATTCCTCATGCTCCCCGCCGCTGTCCTGGGTGCGGTCGAAGGGCGCGTCGTCGGACACGGCGACGGTCTCCCGGGAGGGCCGGAGGAAGAAGGTGGAGGCCCAGGGGGTGAAGAGCTGGGCGACCAGCAGGGAGAAGACCAGGGCGAGGAGGACGGCGGTCGGGAGGCCCTTGATGTAGAGGCCCGTGCTGCCGCCCATGAAGAAGAGGGGCACGAAGGCGGCGCAGGCCACGGCGGTGGTGCCGTTGTTGGCCCAGAAGACCCGCGCGGTGCCGAAGACCGCCGCCCGCAGGGGGCTGATGCCCTTGTCCCGCATGATCTGGATGCTCTCCGTCACCACCACCGCGTCGTCCACCAGGAGGCCCAGGGCCACGATGAGGCCGGCGATGGAGACCTGCTCCAGGGAGAAGCCGAGGACGTAGAGGCCGAAGACCGCGCCGCCGGCGGCGAGGGGCAGCACGCCGCTCACCACGAGGGCCGCGCGCCAGCCCATGCCCAGGGTGATGATGAGCAGCACGAGGGCGATGCCTTCGGAAAGGCTCTCGATGAAGTCCCGGATGGACCGGGCGATCCACTTGGGCTGGTCGTGGACGATTTCGACGGAGGTGCCCTGGGGGAAGGTGCCTTCGATGGTCCGGATCTTGGCGCGCACCTCCTCGCCGACCTTCACGGCGTTCTCCCCGGAGCGGAAGCGCACGGCCAGGCCCACCGCCGGCAGGCTGTTCACGATGAAGCGCTGCTTGGGGGTCAGGCCCTCGTCCCGCACGTCCGCCACGTCCCCGACGGTCACCACCTGGGCGGCGCCCCGGCCGTCGCCGCTGGCGCCCACGGGCACGGCGCGCACGGAGGCGGCGTCGGTGAATTCCTGGTTCACCTGGAGGAGGGTCAACAGGGGGCCCACCTTCAGCTCGCCGCCGGGGATGCGCACGTTGGCGGCCCGGAGCTGGGCCACCACCTGGTCCGCGCCCAGCCGGTGCTGGGCCAGCTTCACGGGATCGAGGCGCACGCGGATGGCCTGCCTGCGCTCGCCCCGGAGGTCGATGCCGGCGACGCCGGGCACCGTGGCCAGATTGTCCTTGAGGCGCTTGGCGGCCTCCGTGAGCACCTCGTCCGAGCGGTTGCCGGCGATGGCGACGATCATCTGGGGGGTGAGGCCGGTGCTGTACTTCACCACCTCGGCGTCCTTCACCTCCGAGGGCAGGTCCTTCTTGCGTCCCGCCACCTTGCCCCGGATCTTCTCCGCGGCCACGTCCATGTTGGTGCCGTCCTCGAACTTCACGTGGAAGAAGGCCGCGTTGGGGTAGGCCGTGGACTCGATCCACTCCACGGACTCCATGCCGTAGAGCTCCTCCTCGACCACCTTCACCACCTGGGATTCCACGTCCTCGGGAGAGGCCCCGGGATAGACCAGCGTGACGCCGGCCTCGAAGGGATCCACCTTCGGATCCTCGAGGCGGGGGATCTTCGACCAGGCCATCCAGGCCAGGAGCAGCATCCCCGCGCAGCCCACCAGCAGGAGGCGCCAGCGCTGGATGGCGCGGTAGGAGAGGTCCTCGAAGCTGAGGCGGTCCTTCAGCAGGGCGTGGAAGCGGCGCATGTCGGACTCACTTCCGGTTCTGGGCCGCGGCGGTGCCGTTGATGACCTGGACGGGCTGGCCGTCCTGCAGGAAGTAGGCGCCTTCGGTGACGACGCGCTCGCCGCCCTTCAGCCCCCGCTTCACCACGATGTCGCGGCCCTCGCTGCGGCCCAGTTCCACGGGGACCAGGCGTGCCCGCCCCTCCTGGACCAGGAAGACCCAGTCCCGGTCCTGGCGGTGCACCAGGGCTTCCAGGGGCACCCGCAGGGTGGGATCGCTGGCGGCGCCGTCGAAGCGCACGCTCACCAGGGTGCCGGGCTGCCAGCCCTTGAGGGGGCCCCGGGG
>JBGASS010000282.1:0-4017 GCA_044229555.1 Holophagaceae bacterium | reverse complement strand
CGGTGGATGGAGGGTTGGGAGGCCATGTTCCGCAGCATACCCGCTCAAACCGGACGGGCCGCCGGGGGCAGGCTTCAGAAGGAGACGCTGACGGCGACGGAGAAGCCCGGGTGGCGCCGGTTGCAGAGGTAGTAGCCGTCTCCATCGAAGTCGATGTAGACATCGTCGTCGGCGTACCAGGTTTCGGACCAGATCTCGGGCCAGGGATCCACCAGCAGGAACCAGTAGTTGCCGTGGCGGAAGCGCGGGTAGCCGCCGTGGATCACCGGCCGGGTGCGGATCCGGAACGAGTGGGAGGGACCGTAGTAGGTCCGGTAGTGGGCTTCGGCGATGTAGTAGCCGCCGTATCCGCCGCGCTGGACCCAGGTCCGGTGCTCGGCCTCCCACCGCCGGGCCCGGTGCTCCTGCCAGGTGGGGTGCTGGTCCCAGGCGCCTTCGACGCGCCAGCCGTGGCCGCGTTCCCAGGCCCGGGCCTGCTCCCGGTTCCGGGAGCGCGGCGCGTAGCGGTCGCCGCGGGCGGGGGCGGGAGTGAAGGTGGTGGATCCGGGCTGGTCGTGGACCGCGGGGGGGCGGAGGTCCCGGCCCCGGGGCGGGATCCGGCCGTCGGGCCAGCCGCCGGGTTCGCGCCGATCCTCCCTGCGGTCTTCGCGGCGTTCGTCCCGGCGCGCCCGTTCCCCGGACTGGGGATAGGGATCCGCGGGCCGGAGGGGCTCGGGGTCCCGGTAGGGATCCACGGGCTTGGAGTCCCGGCTGGGCCGTTCCGGCCGGGAGGGCCGCTCGGGCCGCTGGGGACGGGGATCCCCCTGCCTTCCCGCGGCGGGGAGGGCCAGCAGGAGCAGGCCAAGCAGGGTTCGGACGGGACGGGTGTTCATGGAAGCCTCCGGGGGCGGGAACAACGATAGGTCCGAGGCCGCGGCCGGGCCATGGCGCCGGTCAGGAGGCGGGAGCCGGGGAGGGGCCGCTTCACCGGCCACTGCCGAGGGCGAGGCCGAGGATGGCCGCGAGGGTGTCCATGAGCCGTCGCCGCGCCTCCGGAAAGGCGTCGCGGTCGAAGCTCTGGAAGCTCAGGAGGCCGTAGGGCCGGGTGCCCCAGCCCTCGCCCACGCCGAGGGGGATGCCGTACCAGCTGGGGGGCGTGAGGCCCGTCGCCTGTTCGGCGGCCGTGAGCACGTTGCCCACCGCGGCCCCCTCCTCCGCGGTGCGGATATAGAGGGGTTCCCCGGCGTCCATGGCCCGTTCCGTGAGCCCCCGGGGCGCGTCGTAGGAACGCGAGGGGTGGTTCCGCGCCCGGCCGCCCTCGAAGTAGTAGGGAAAGCTCAGGACTCCCGCAGGTCGGTCCAGGATCGCCAGGTAGAAGCAGGCCAGATTGAGGGGCTTGAAGCAGAGCGCGTGAAGGGCTTCCGCCTGGGCCGCAGGTGCGTCCCCGGGCCTGAGGCAGGCCGCGGCGGCCCGCACCAGCGCCAGGTCCGCTTCCAGGTGCAGGGCCAGTTCCCTCAGGTCCTGGACGTCCCGTCGGCGGGCCTCGACTTCAGATTCCAGCGCCGCGATCCGCGCCTCCTGGGCCTTTCGATGGGTGAAGAGGGGCATGGACCAGCCTCGCGGTCGTACCAATTTGCAGGGGAAGCCGGTCCATTGCCAGTCATTCCAGGCCGGCGGCCCGAGGGCGCTCCGGGACCCGCCCCTTGTGACCTGCATCGACGCGCGGTGTGATGGGATCGTGGCACTCCCGGAGGCTCCCATGAGCACCCCCCGCGTGAAAGAGATCCTGTCCTGGTACGCCTCCGAGAACCCGGGGGTGAAGGCCAACCTGGCGCGGCTGATGAACCACGGGCGCCTGGCGGGCACCGGGAAGTTCGTCATCCTGCCCGTGGACCAGGGCTTCGAGCATGGCCCGGCCCGCAGCTTCGCGCCGAATCCGCCCGGCTACGACCCCCGCTACCACGTGGAGCTGGCCCTCGAGGCCGGCTGCAACGCCTACGCGGCGCCCCTGGGCTTCCTGGAGGCCATCGCCTCCGACTACGCCGGGGACATCCCCCTCATCCTCAAGCTCAACAACAGCGACGGCCTGGCGAAGGGTCTCGAGCCCTGCTCGGCCATCACCGGCAGCGTGGAGGACGCCTTGCGCCTGGGCTGCGCCGCCATCGGCTACACCATCTATCCCGGCAGCGGCGAACGGAACGCCCAGTTCGAGTCCCTCGGCGAACTGATCCTGGACGCCAAGGCGGCGGGCCTCCCCACGGTGGTCTGGTCCTATCCGCGGGGTTCCGGGTTGAGCAAGGAAGGCGAGACGGCGGTGGACGTGGTGGCCTACGCCGCGCAGATCGCGGCCCAGCTGGGTGCCCACGTCATCAAGGTGAAGCCGCCCAAGGCCCACCTGGAGCAGAAGGAGGCCGCCGGGGCCTTCCAGAAGGCGGGCATCCCGGTGGAGACCCTGGCGGACCGGGTGCGGGAAGTGGTGCGGAGCGCCTTCAACGGACGGCGCATCGTGATCTTCAGCGGCGGCGAGGCCAAGGGGACGGAGGAAGTGCTGAAGGAAGTGGCGGAGATCGCCGCCGGGGGCGGCTTCGGGTCGATCATGGGCCGGAACGCTTTCCAGCGTCCGAAGGCCGAGGCCCTCGCCCTCCTGGCCGCCGTGATGGACATCCACGCCAAGGCTGTGGGCTGACTTCTACGCGGCAACCGCGAACAGGGCTCCCACGGCGGCGGTCAATCCCATGGCGAGGGCGCCCCAGAAGGTCACGCGCCAGGCGCCGGCCGCCACCCTGGCGCCCCCTGCCCGGGCCGCCACGCCCCCGAGCAGGGCGAGGAACAGCAGGGAGCTCAAGGGCACCAGCCCCAGGAGCAGCGAGGGCGGGGCGAGGGCCGTGGCCAGGAGGGGCAGGGCGGCCCCCACGGCGAAGCTGCAGGCTGAGGACAGGGCCGCCTGCACGGGACGGGCGCGCAGGGCGTGGGTGATGCCCAGCTCGTCCTGGGCGTGGGCGGCCAGGGCGTCATGGGCCATGAGCTGGTCGGCCACCTGCCTGGCGAGTTCCGCGTCCAGGCCCCGGGCCACGTAGATGCCGGCCAGCTCGCGCCGCTCCCCGGCGTCGTCGGTGCGCAGTTCCTCCCGTTCCCGCTCGATGTCGGCCCTCTCCGTATCCGCCTGGGAGTGGACGGACACGTACTCGCCCGCCGCCATGGACATGGCCCCGGCCACCAGCCCCGCCACGCCGGCCACCAGGATGGCGGAACGGGAGGCATGGGAGGCCGCGACCCCCAGGATCAGGCTGGCCGTGGACACGATGCCGTCATTGGCCCCCAGCACGGAGGCCCGGAGCCAGCCGATGCGGTCGGTGCGATGGCGTTCGAGGTGGCGCGAGTGCATGGGCGATCCCCCGGGACGGACCCATGCTCCCACCGATCGGTGGGCGGTGGCGCGGCCCGGCCGCGGAGCGGATCCCAGGGTTCGGGGAGCCCGCCGGAGCGGGAATGGCCGGCGCCGCCCCGCCTGCCGCTTCTCTTTCCCGCCGCTTCGGGTAGCATCCCCGCAGACCCTTCCGAGGTAGCCATGTTTGCCCGATCCATCTCCGTGGACGTCAATCCTTTCGGCACCAGCCCCATCCTCAACAAGGAACAGCTCTGGAAGGGCATCGAGACCAAGGCCTCGGATCCGGTGATCTTCGTGCCGGGCATGGAATCGAGCCGGGTGGTCGAGCGCACGGAGGACGGCTTCATCCGCGAGGTGGTGGTGCGGGGGGAGACCTTCCGGGAACGCATCACCCTGCTGCCGCCGGTGCAGATCCGCTTCGACCGGATCGAAGGCAACGAGAGCGGCTGGATCACCAACACCCTTAGCGAAGGCCCCCACGGCCTCCTCCTCACCTACACCATCGCCATCAGCTTCCCGGGGGTCTGGCCCGGCTCCGAGGAGGAACAGAAGCTGGGCTCCGTCCTCGCGGCCAACTATGCCCAGGCCATCGACCTGAGCCTCGCCACCATCCGGAAGATGGTGGCGGACGGAAAGATTTAATCGCGATC